>CALUVX010000116.1 GCA_944324295.1 Candidatus Gastranaerophilales bacterium | reverse complement strand
CCCATTGCTACATTACCACTGCCGGTTGTATTATTCGATAAAGTAGAAAAACCTACACTCGTATTATTTTCGCCAGTACTTGTACTCTTCAGAGCAAATGAGCCGATACCTGTATTCATTATGCCGCTCGTATTGGAATGCAATGCGTAGTTACCGATTGCTGTATTGTTCTCACCGGTATTATTAGACAATGCATCGACACCTACCGAGGTGCTTTCACTTCCTCCTGAACTTGTATTACTTAAGTACAAGTTACTTTCATCTAAATACAAGCGACCTACTACAGTATCACCTGTTTTAAATAGCAAATGACTGAAACCGCTCCCCGCAGCCGTACGGATTAATAGTTTTGTATCGCGTTCTGCATCACCTACATCCGCCTGACCCAGCAATGCTACCTGGCTATCGCCTACTCCAAAATAAGCATCGGAACTGTTACTTGGAGAATAACGCCAGGGAGATGAATAATCCGATTTATTACGCGTTGTCATCACAGGAGCCATTGCCGCCATGACAATACTCAAGATTAACATGACAACCATCATCTCGGCCAAAGTAAATCCGTTTTTAATCTTTAACATTAATATACTCCCATAAACTTAATGTCATTATTTATATTATATCGTATATTGCATTAATAGTCAATATAAAATATAAAGTTTTACATTATGTTTACTCTTTAATATTTATAAAATAATTTATTAGGAGTATTTGATGAACGATTTTAAAAAACTGTTAGGTAAGAGAATTCAGAATATAAGAAAATCTAGAGGTTTGACTCAGGAAAAACTTGCAGAATTGATTAACATTGAAACTCCGAGTTTGAGTTACCTGGAAACGGGAAAATATGCCCCATCAATTGATACGTTACAAAAACTTTCTGAAGTTTTGAACGTACAGCCATGGGAGTTTTATTATTTTTCAGAGCTTTCTGATGAGCAGAAAAAGGATGAATTAAATAAAGCTCTGGATAATGATCCAAAGCTTTTAAAAACAATTTATAATTTTTATAAATCTATTAGTTATTAACAATTTTGTTATTGTCATCAACAATTATTATTGTCGGTTTGTAATTTCCCATTTCATCAGGATTATAAAGTCCATAAGCAATTATAATAACCTTGTCCCCGGGTTGAACTTTTCTTGCTGCTGCCCCGTTAAGACAAATCATTCCGGAATCTGCTTTTCCTTTAATTACGTAAGTGTGAAATCTTTCACCGTTATTAATGTCCAGAATGTCTACTTTTTGCCATTCTTTTATATTTGAAGCTTTCATCAAAGTTTCGTCAATAGTAATAGAGCCTACATAATTAAGATTGGCATCTGTTACTGTTGCTCTGTGTATTTTAGAACTTATAAATTCTTGCAACATATTTATACCTCGCTATTTCGCATATTTATATCCCGCCCGAATATTTTAACTCAAACATTAAAAAAAATCAAAAAACAGAAAACAACTGTTAATAAGTAATTAACAGCTGCTTTTGGTTTGTTTATTTAATGTGCCTTCTTATTTATAAATTTTGTTTGTAAATTTTATCGCAGTAATTTTCAATATTAGGTGTGTCTATTTCAAATACGTGTATTCTTGCAGGACCTAAATCAACACAGAGTTCGTTGTCTCTTGCCTGAAGAATACTTTCTTTACCGTATGAAGGCAGAAGGTTATTAAGTTCCTGACCTGCTTTCAATGTTGGTACTTTAATTTTGCCTGCAACAGAACGGTTTACGTTTTTATTTGCAACGACAAGAAGTGTCTTTCCGTTGAGATGTCTTGCGTACGCAATAATTTGGTCATTTTTATCCATTTCTTTATCTAATTGAATGAATGTACCTTTTGTTATTACATCATTGTATTTCTCTCTCATTTTGAAAGCACTTGTCATAAATTGTCCTATTTCAGGTTCCTTACCTCCTGGCTTTCTTGAAAGGTTAAAGATATCAAGTCTTCCTGTGTGAACAGTCATTTCATGGTTATCAGTTTCTGTTACCGGATTATATTTGTTTTCATAAGAATATGAATAATTATCCCCTGATTGATATCCGTCAAGGATATAAGGGTTAAGCATAGGCAGTGTTGCCTGTAATCCCATTGTCAGGTTGCAGTAATCCCTTCCTCCGTGAAACATCGGCGAAATATCATCATGGGTAGCAAATGAACCGATTAAAGATTTCCCTTTCGGCAACCTGTATGACATGTCAAGCTGTTCTTTTACATAATCCATAAATGTAGAAGCATTTGACCATTCATGGAAAATGTGATATTGTCCGTAAATTAGGTCGAACCCTGCTCTTAAAGAATCTTCCGGTCTGTCATAAGGCATATTTGCTTGCGGCGATGCATCTTCGTAAGTATAAGTTTCTGCAAGCCAGCCGAATTCAGGATCACGCATGTGGGAATAAGGAATTAACACATCCCAGAATTCCGCCGGTTTTGTTCTTGCTACATCGACTCTTACACCGTCAACTCCTGCATCAATCAGCATATCAATTAATTTTTTATGGTATGCCAGAAGTTTAGGATTTAAAGTTCTTTTCCCTTCATCTTCCCATGGCTGAAGCATTCTGATATCGTTCCAGCCCTGAGGAGTTTTAGCAAGTCCGTCTTTTTCTTTTGCCATCAAATCGGGCATATTTAAAAACATTTCGTAAGATGCACAGCTCGGAATATCTACCATTACTCTGATACCGCGTTTATGGCATTCATCTACAAATGCTTTGAATTGTTCTTTATCACTTCTCGGATCATTTTTATCAATAAGGTTAGGATCAATTTCGAGCATGTCTTTCGGAGCATAAACAGAACCTGCTGTTCCCATTGCCTTTATTTTCCCGGGTGTGCTTATAGGAAGAACATGTAAAGTATTAAATCCCTGTGCTTTTACTTCATCCAATCTTTCAATTGCATTAAGAAAAGTTCCGCATTGTTCATTGCCGTCAATGTATTCGTTTCCGTTAAGATCTTTTGCATTAAAAGTTCTCGGAACTATTGCCAGGATTTTTGCTTCATTGTGCTGGAATAATGTTCTTAAATCATTGTGGTAGTCTGTAACAGGATTTGAATGTTCAACTTTTTGAACTGCCGGAGCATTAATCATTGCAAGATTATTTAGATATGCATTGATAAGTCCAGGTTTGGATGCATTTTCAGAAACCGCACTACTTGTATTTGTTGCCGCAGGTTGTTGTATATTATTTATTTGTTGAACTTTTAATGTAAGTAAATTTGTTGAACTTATCATTGTGCATTACCTTATTTTTGATTTTTTGTTTTACCAAAGAAGAATTGTGCAAGAACGGTTACTCCTAAAAGTACTCCGCCAAAAGTACCGAATATTTTCAGCCATTTTTTAGAATTATAAAACTGCTGGCCGGATTTGAATAAAAATTCATCAGGTGCTATGCCAGTTAAGAGGAATTTAAGATCAGAGCCAGCATCACTTTTAGGTCTTATTCTATGGCGTGGTTTAAGCATATAGTCTTCTCCACCGATTTTATCAAGAACCAGTTCCCTATAATTTGACATTTCATCTTTAATACTGCTGTTAGCAAGTATGCTTTCTGTTTCCGGATTTAATTTTTCTTCAAACATTAATTGCATTGCACGCTGGTAGAAGTATTTGTCTCCGGGGATATCAGCGGTTCCAGCGGCATGGCCGTAGTATTTATTGACAACTTTTCCTTTTTCGACAACAAGCGGGCTGTTATCTGTAGACGGATGGCTATTTCGCAACATATAAAATTTGGTTGCATTATCAGAAGAATGTCCTTCAAGAGTAATAATTTTACATAATTCTATTATTTCTTCTTTAATTTCTCTCGGATATTTTTCTATTGATTTCATATCATTTGCGCTGGTTGCAATACGTCTGTAGAAATCTAAAGCGTTAATAAGTCTGTAGAATGAACT
>CALUVX010000115.1 GCA_944324295.1 Candidatus Gastranaerophilales bacterium | reverse complement strand
ATAATATTAAAGTCCTCTTCATAAGGACATAATACCATAAAAAAAGATTTATGGTATAATTTTTTTGAGAGGGTTTAAATATATGTGGAATTTATCAAAGAAAACGAAAATTATAATTTCGCTGGCTGTAGTTGTTTTGGTACTTGCGGTGGCTCCTTTTGTTATTTATTTGAAAGTCTTGCCGGCTGCTGTTTCAAATAAGCATGTAATAAATTTTGTTGAAAAAACTTTGTATGACATTGCCGGATTAAAACTTGAGGTTAAAAATCCTATACTGAAAACTGAACTTGCTCCTGAAATAGGCTTTAAGGTTGATAAATTATCTTTGTATAATAAAGGCGCGAGTCTTTTAGAGGTTGAAAATTTTGATACGGAAATTTCATTTAAGGAAATTTTTGATAAAAACATTATTGTGAAAAAGCTTGGTGCAGATTATATTTTCGCTGATATTAATAATCTTATGGCACTGGCTCCAAAACAGGAAGAGCAGAAAGAACAGCAAAAAAGTGATTGGAATTTCGACTTTTTTGACTCTCTGCTTTATGTAAAAAAATCTCTTTTTCTTTATAAAGTTGAACCGGACACTTATGTGTCTTTGACTGCAAATGATCTTGAAATTGATAATACCCAGAAACTTTTGCGGTATATTCATTTCAATATAACATCAAATATTACAAAGGGTAGTAACAAACTCCATATTCATATTGCTGATAAAAACAGAGTTTATATAAAAGATAAGGCTTTGCATATAGATAAATGTGTTCTTTCCGTAAATAATTCAAAAATTTATTTTAATGCTTTTGGTGCAAGGCATAAAGAATCATATCTGGAAATATTTACTGACAAGATACTTGTTTCGGAAGTTATAAACCTTATTAATTCTCAAATAATAGAAAATAATCTGAATGAACCTTTAGCTTTCTTTAAGGATTTAAAAGGTGATTTTAATTTCAATATAAGACTTACGAAAAAAGATGTGAATGGTGTTGTAAACCTTAATAAAATATCCTGTAAGCTTATTCCTGTCGCAAATCTACCTGTAATGCTTGAAAAAGGGCAGATTGTTATGGGGAAAAATGATATTGTTGTTAAGGATTTTAAAGGTTATTATAATAACAAAAAAGAGAACAGCATTGAAGTAGAGGGTACCGTAAAAGATTACCTAAAATCCATTGACACAAACTTGATTGCGCGTGCAACTGTTACTAATGATTTCGCAAAAAATCATTTTTCAAATATGGTCGGTATTCCGATTACTCTAACAGGCGGTTCCACAAAAACAAGACTTGATATTAAATCAATTAATAACAAAATTGATTTAAGGTGGCTTTTTGGCCTTAAACCAGGGCAGGATTTGTTGATTGACGGAGCTTCTTTAACTCCTGCAAATTACATAAGAGGGTTGAATGCTGATATGCATTTTGAGGACAATATTTTTAGTATAAAATCTATAGATTATTATATTGTCCCTGACAGCTTTTCAATTGAACAGAAAAAGAATGCAAAACCTGTTGTTACCGTGGCTGGTAATATTGATGTTTCAACTCCTGTTCCTACAGTTCAAAATCTTGGATTTGAAATTCCGAACCCGCTTCCGAGTGAATTTTTGAATGTTTTAATCGGTCAAAAGCTCTTCAAAAACGGAAAAATTGCAGGGAATATGGAATTTGTCAATACAGAGAAATATCCCGTATTAAACGGTAAACTCACAATGGATGATGTGAGAATTCCGTCGCAGAGAGTTTATTTGAAACATGGGGAAATGACCACTTCAAACGGACTTTTAAATCTTGCTGCTGAAGGGAAATACAGACGTTCAGCTTATGATTTTAAGGGAAGTCTTATAAATGAGATTAAATTCCCCGTCGTAGTAAAAGATGTGAATTTGACAGTTGATGATGTGGATGTTGAAAAATTCATTGCATCTGCAAATAACCAGAGTTCTGAAGCTATAAAATCAGAAAAATTTGATGTAACAGCATCAGGAGAAGCCGTTGACGATGATGACAATACTCCGACATTTGATATTGGAAATTTCATTGTTGAAAATTGTGTACTTCATATTTTAAAAGGTGCATATAAAGATATAAAATTTGAAGATGTAAAGGCAACTCTTTCTCTTGATAAGAATAGCATCTTGAATATGTATTCAAACAGATTTGCAATCGCAGAAGGGCATTCATCTGCAAAAATTAACTGCGACTTGAAAAAACATAAATATAATATAATTCTTGGTATTAAAGATGTAAATTCAGATTTGATGGCAACAACAATTCTTGCATTAAAAAAAGAAATAACAGGAAAAGCCAGCGGACTTATCGTTTTAAATACAGATGATACTATGAAGTTAAACGGTTCAATAAAATTTGATGTAAAAAACGGTACAATACAGAAAGTCGGACTTGTTGAATATATACTTAAATTCGCGGCATTGTTTAGAAATCCGCTTGCTATGATTAGCCCGGCAACTTTTAGTGATTTAGTTAATATCCCGGAAGGTAATTTTGATTTAATTAAAGGGGATATACACATTAAAGATAATATAATAGAAAAAATGATGATTAAATCATCTGCTCCGCAGTTAAGTTCATTTATTGTCGGCCGTTTTAATCTTGAAACAAGAGATGCGACTTTGAGAATTTACACAAAATTCAGTAACAGAAATAAAGGTATCGGCGGATTTTTAAGGAATATATCACTTAACAGTCTTGCTAACAGAATGCCTTTGAGCAGTAGTAATGACAGTAATTATTATGCAGCTGAATTATCTCAGCTGCCGCCAATAGATGCAGAAGAGAAAGACTGCCAGATATTCCTGACAAAAGTTGACGGTGATGTTGAACATAATAACTTTATTTCATCTTTGAAGAAGATTAAGTAGAGTTAATTTAATATCATAATTCCAAAATTCAGGTATGCCGCAAAGCATATCCAGATTAGATACGGGATTAACAAAAACGCCGATAATTTTGAAATTTTATAAAATGAATTAATTGTCAAAATTAAGAATATTAACAGTAATATTATTATGATAAGACTTAGCGGAATATTGTGCAGATAAAAAAACACAGGACTCCAGCTGAAATTTAACAAAAGTTGTATGAGAAAATATCCAATACCTGTTTTTTTATTCTTCTCTGTTTTGGCAAACATAAAAATAAAAAAAGATAGAAAGATAAGAGTATACATTACCCCCCATACAGGAGCAAAGATATCTGAAGGCGAGTTGAAAGGCGGTTTATTAAGAGTATTGTACCAGGCAAGATTCATAATATGATTATTACAAAGTAAGTTTAATATTTCATCAGACAAATTGTCATATTTTTTATGATAATATATTAATGCAGGAGGTTGTTATGTATACGATAAAAGAAGTCGCTGATAAAATGGATGTTTCTGAACATACTTTACGTTTTTGGGCAAAGAGCGGTCTTTTTCCTTTTGTTAAAAGAGACAAAAACAACATAAGAATGTTTTCCGATAATGATTTGGAATGGGTTAAAATTGTAAAATGTCTGCGTTCTGTCGGAACTGAAAATAAAGCGATAAAACGTTATATAGATTTGTGTCTACTTGGAGACTCTACTGTAAAAGAACGCTATGAAATAATACAGGCAACAAAACATAAGGCTCTTAAACAAATGGAAGAATGTAAAAAACAGATTGATCTTTTGGAATTTAAAGAAAAGTTTTATCAAAACGTAATTAACCAAAATCTAAAAGATACCTGGAATCCTATGAATAAAATGGAACTTCAAGATGCTGCTGTATAAATTTTTGGGGTAAAAAATTATTGGAATTTTCAAAAAACGAAATTGTTGATATTTTGAAAGATGACAGCCAAAATAATTGGCTGTTTTCGCTTGCGGATAGGGTTCGAAAAGAATATGTCGGAGATGAGGTTCATCTTCGCGGACTTATAGAGTTTTCAAATATTTGCAGATGTACTTGTAAATATTGCGGGCTTCGCTGTGCAAATAAATCAGTGAAAAGATACAGAATGTCTCCTGACAATATTATTAATACGGCAAAAAATGCTTGTAATGCGGGTTATAAAACTATTGTTCTTCAATCGGGAGAAGACAGTTTTTTCTCTAAAGAAGTTATGTGCAATATAATTTCTGAAATTAAAAAATTTGATACGGCACTGACTTTAAGTATTGGAGAAAGAAGTTTTGAGGATTATAAATTTTTTAAACAAAGCGGCGCTGACAGATATTTAATAAGAATTGAAACTACTGACAGAAACTTATATGAAAAAATGCATCCTTCAATGAGTTTTGATAACAGAGTAAGATGTTTGAAAGATTTAAAGACTTTAGGTTATGAAGCTGGAACAGGCTGTCTTGTTGGTCTGCCAGAGCAAACTGTAGAATCTCTTGCCGGTGATATTTTATTTTTTAAAGAAATTGATGCTGATATGATTGGTATAGGGCCGTTTATATCTCATCCGCAGACACCTTTAAAAGATTCTTTGAACGGTGATTTTACTCTGGCTTTAAAGGTTATGGCACTCACAAGAATTATTCTGAAAAATGTTAATATTCCGGCAACAACTGCTATGGAAACATTAAATCCTGAGGGAAGATTAATCGCGCTTCAGTGTGGTGCTAATGTTATTATGCCAAATGTAACGTCGTCAGTTTACAGTGAAAATTATGATATTTATCCGAATAAAGCCCATTTGGATGAAGATATTATTAATTCCCGTCAAATTATAGAGGGTAAAATTAAATCAATCGGCAGAACAATATCAAAAGATTACGGCTTTAAGCGTAAGTTAAATAACTAAAACAAAAAGCCGACAAAGGGACTTGAACCCTTGACCTACTCATTACGAATGAGTTGCTCTACCAACTGAGCTATGTCGGCTTATATTCATTATTATAACTGTTAATGATAATAACTGTCAATAACATATATAAAAAAATGAGATTACTAAATGTAATCTCATTAAGCTAAAAAGTATCATTTTTGTATTAGCTTATTTTATTAAATATTTTTGACTCAATATATTTTTCAACACATTCAAGTATAACACTTGCATATTCTTGATGTTTCCCGTAGAAAATATGCGAAGCATTGGGGACTACAATTACTTTGTTATTTTCAGGATGTTTGCAGTATGAATTTATTTTTTCCATAAATTCCTTTGCATCCCCACCTGCCATACTGTCTTTTTCTCCAATTACAAAGGCACCGTTAATTTTTATTGAAGCAAGTGAATTTGTTTCTCCGTCATTGCTCAGAACCGGGCAGTTTTTAAGATTGTAAGCATTATAAAATGACAAAAGCGTTTCGGCACACATTGGAGAAAAACCGCCAAATACAAACGGTAGTATTTCTTTCCCACGGCCTTCATCTACGAATTTTTTTGCCGTTTCAAGATACATATCTTTTTCTTCTATTATGTTCCACCAGTAGCTTAAATCAACAGGAGCGCTGACGATAAAGTAATCCACAAGATTATCAGTGGTATTGCCAAGATAATTAATTATTTTATTTGAACCTAAAGAATGTCCCGCAAGTATTATATTTTTAAAGCCTAAATCTTTAGCATATTTTACATAACTTTCAACATCTTCATAAACAAGACTGAAATCATCAAATACTACTCCTGTATATAATTGGGTGTGATTTTTTAGATCAGAATAAGCAATCATTGAAAAAGCATCCATAGCATGACCTGCAATACAGGCTATGTTATTTGCACTTAATAACTCACCTGTCGCGGGCAGAAGATCATTCTGGAATACATTGCTGCAAATTCCGCTCATTATAATTACAACCGTGTCCATTGTATTATCTCCCCACATGGCTCCTTTCAATTCCAGGCCTCTGGGTGTATTTACTCTTATTATTTCCATAATTAGCCTCCTTTTTATATTATTAACGATTATTTTAAAATAGCAAATACTTATATCACATAATTAACTATACTTGACAGGCATAATTTAACCGCTGTATGATTAAATATAAGGAGGCTATATGGAATTCCGTGTTTTAAGGTATTTTTTGACTGTTGCCAGGGAAGGCAGTATTACTGGGGCTGCTAATTATTTGCATCTTACTCAGCCTACGCTTTCAAGACAGCTTCAGGATTTAGAAAAAGAGTTGGGGCAGAAGCTTTTAGTCAGGGGAAAACATAAGGTAACACTTACTCCTGAAGGAATGATGCTTAGAAAACGTGCTGAAGAAATAGTTGCGATGGTAGAAAAAACAGAAGCTGAATTTAATTCAATAAGCGAGATTATCAGCGGAGATATTTATATAGGCAGCGGAGAAACCGACTCAATGAAATATATTGCTGATGTAATTAAAGATATTCAAAACGATTATCCTGATATAAAATTCCATATTTATAGCGGAAATGCTGAAGATGTAACGGAAAAACTTGATAAAGGCCTGTTAGATTTCGGAGTTTTAATCCAGCCTATTGATTTATCAAAATATGATAATATTTCTTTGCCCGAAAAAGATATTTGGGGTGTAATAATGAGAAAAGACAGCCCGCTTGCCGTAAAAAAAGTTATTAAACTTGATGATATAGTATCTGTACCGATTATTGCTTCAAGACAAATGTCAGAGAAATATTCTGCGCAAAGCGGTTTTCTGGATTGGTTCGGAAAAGATTTTGAAAAATTGAATATCACGGCTACATATAATCTTGTTTATAATGCTGCGGTAATGGTAAAGGCCGGAATAGGATATGCAGTTACGCTTGATAAACTTGTGAATACTACCGGAGAAAGTGAAATCTGCTTTAGGCCATTAAGCCCGCAATTAGAGTCGGGACTTGATATTGTATGGAAAAAGTATCAGGTATTTTCTCCTGCTGCAAAACTATTTTTAGATAGGCTTTATGAGAAATTAGGTAAAGAAATTTAATATTTTTTAGAAGTTTTATGTTAATGACACAGGTGTGAAATTTTGGAATTGAATATTCTATGTGGTTATTAGGATGAAAATTTAAAAATCAATAAAATTATATGAATAAAGCTTTTGGAAAAGTATGACAAAAATTTTTTATCGTTTAAAATATTAAATAATCATGGTGTAAATGCTTTTCATGGTTCTGGGAATATTCCTCAAATTTTAAGCGCGACATAAATAAAAAGGGATAATATGGAACAAAAATCACTCTTCGAAAATGAAAATAACCAGCCTTTGGCATCAAGATTGAGGCCTCAAAGTTTAGATGAATTTGTCGGACAGGAACACTTGCTCGAAGAAGGTAAAATTTTAAGAAAATTGATTGAAGAAGATAAGATCTCTTCGCTTATATTTTGGGGGCCGCCCGGTGTCGGCAAGACTACGCTTGCAACAATTATTGCACATAAAACAAATTCCGATTTTATTAATTTTTCTGCTGTTACAAGCGGTATTAAAGAAATAAAGACAGTAATGACTCAGGCCGAACAGGCTCGCAGACTCGGGCATAAAACAATTGTTTTTGTGGATGAAATTCACAGGTTTAATAAAGCACAGCAGGATGCATTTTTACCCTTTGTCGAAAAAGGCAGTATTATTTTAATCGGGGCAACAACTGAAAATCCGTCGTTTGAGGTTAATAGTGCGTTGCTTTCAAGATGTAAGGTTTTTGTTTTACAGGAATTAAAAACAGAGGATTTAGTAAAGCTTTTAAAACGTGCAATAACGGATGAAAGAGGTTTTGGAAATCAAAAAGTAAATATAACTGAAGAACAGCTTGAAGTTATTGCAAAATTTGCAAACGGAGATGCTCGAAATGCCCTGTCTACACTTGAAATGGTTGTATTAAACGGCGAGTGTTCGGATAACGGAGAAATTACGGTTACTCAAGAAACTCTTGAACAGTGTATTTCTAAAAAATCTCTTTTGTATGATAAAAATGGAGAGGAACATTATAATATTATATCAGCACTTCATAAATCAATGAGAAATTCTGACCCTGATGCTGCTGTTTATTGGCTTGCAAGAATGCTTGAGGCAGGAGAAGATCCTTTGTATGTTGCCCGCAGGGTTACTAGGTTTGCAAGCGAAGATGTCGGTCTGGCTGATCCTCATGCTTTGGAAATTGCAGTAGCTGCCTATCAGGCATGTCATTTTATTGGAATGCCCGAATGTTCGGTTCATTTGACGCAGGCCGTTATTTATATGTCGCTTGCCCCAAAATCTAATGCTTTGTATATAGCTTATGAAACGGCTAAAAAAGATGCAATTAAGGAATTAGCCGAGCCAGTTCCGCTTGTCATAAGAAATGCCCCGACAAAATTGATGAAGGAATTAAATTACGGCAAGGGATATCAATATGCACATGATACTGTTGAAAAATTAACAAATATGCAATGTCTTCCCGATTCTTTGGCAGGAAAAGAATACTATCATCCGACTGAACAGGGTTTGGAAGCTAAATATAAAGCAAAATTGGAACAAATAAAAAATTGGAAAAAATCACATTAGTAAAAGTCGATTTTTCCCAATTTTTAGAATAATTAATTTTATCATTATGCATTATGATTGTGGCAGTGATGATGTCCGTGCTGGTGCCCATGGCAGTGGCCGTGTTCGCCTCCGCATGAGTTTTCACCTGTTTCAAGCGTTGAATTGAGATATGAATTTACAATATCTTCAATTCCAAGTTCAGGACAGCCGGCTACTACTTTTACTCCGTTTTGATTAAATATCCCGAGCGGTCTTGCTCCCATTCCGCCTGCCAGAACAATATTGGCCCCCTGTTCTGATATCCAGCTTGCACTCTGGCAGCTTATACCTTCTTCCGGAATTTTGTTCTCAATATGCAAAATTTCTTTTGTATCCGGATTTACATCTACAAAAGTAAATGATTCACAATGTCCGAAGTGTGAACATAATTTACCTTCTGCTGTAGGTATTGCGATTTTCATAATTTGACCTCCTTTAAATTTGTCAATATTTGTTTGAAGAAGAATAGCACTTTCAAGTGCTTCGGTTTCCGTAATATTATGGATGCCGGCGTATTCTTTCAAAATTTTAAGTATATTTTCATTAATTCTTCTGTTAAACGGAACTTTGTTAAGACATGTACGCTTTCTTCCTGCATTTATTCTTTTCCCGCCCCATTGTTGCTTTGGACAGCCAAAATTTTCAGTTATTTTACAGAATTTTCCCATATAAAAATTATAAAATATAAACTTGAATTTGTCAATACATTTTCAAATTAATCTAACAAAAGAAAAACGGTCAAATTTAATTTTGACCGTTGTATTGTTTATATATTTGGGGGTTGTATATTATTTTTATTTTGAAGAACCGCCAAACAGCCACCCCAGAGCAAGTCCTGCAGCTGCGGCAATGCCTCCGAATTTTAATGTTTTATTCCACTTGAAGTTTTTGAAAGCCTGTTTTAATCCTTCCGGAGCCTCTTTTTTCAATGCTTTTGCACTTTCATCAAAGTTGTCCTTAAAACTTTCTGCAGCTCCTGATTTTATTGCTTCTATATTAGAAGTTCTTCTTGCAATATGACCTTCATATATTTTTTGTAATTGTTCCTGAGTACCGATTTTATCAGCTAAGCTTTTTGCTTTGGCTGCAATTTCTGTATTGGTTCCCTTAATTTTAAATGTTTCTGCGTTATCAACAAAGAATTTTTCTAAGTCGGCCTTTGTTGCATCTTTTTTTAGAGTTTTAATTTTTGCTTCAATATTTTTTAATCTTTTTAGTTTTTCGTTGTTATAATCTAATGAATAGTTATTTCTTACGTCCGCACCAGCTTGTTCTATAAGTTTTTCCCGGTTGATTTTTTTAAGTTCCGGGGTTGCTAAATCTACTGCGGCTTTTGCTTCTTGCGGTGTTTTTATATTGTCCGGAAGTAATTTCTTTATGTCATCTGATAAATCATCTAATTTTCCTGCTTTTGCCAGTTTTTGTACAGCATCATATTGTTCTAAATCTTTAATTCCGATTGTATTTAATATTGGCTGTGCTTTTGCCGCGTAAGATTTATTAAATTTTTCAATAGCTAATTCTTCCAAACTTTTTTTATTAATAGCTTTTATCAAATCGTCATTAACTTTTCCATCTTTTATTGGGTTTATACCCCAAAAATAAACGCCGGCGCCTGTACCAAGACCTGCTACTGTGCCGAGAGCGAGCCCTGTTCCAAAACCTGAACTTCCGCTTTTCTGGAATGTATCTGCCTGAGGCTGTTGATAACCTCCGGTAAATACGGGATTATTACTGCCTTGAGGCTGAGGATTTTGGGTAAAATACTGTTGTGCTAAAAAGTCGTCATTGTTTACTGAATACGGATTATAGTTATACAAATTGTTTCCGTATAAATTTGAAATTTCTCCTGCCATAACCTAACCTTTCAAAAAAATAATTAACCTAACCTTGTATATATAAAAAAATTCGGTTAGAAAAAATTGCTTTTTTGAAAAAATTTAATTTAATATTTCGTTACATTGTTATGGAATTAAATAATTTATCGAATTCCGGAAAAGATATGTCAACCCACTCAAACCCGTTTATGGATAACGGTTTTTCACAAATTAAACCGGCCACGTATAAACTCATTGCGAGTCTGTGATCATGATATGTTTCAACCTCAACTCCGCCTATTAAAGATTTTTTGCCGTTAATTATAAAACCATCGGGAGTTTCTTCTATATCAGCACCGATTTTTTTCAATTCTGTTACAACTGCTTTAATCCTGTCAGATTCTTTGTTTCGCAAGTCTTGTGCATTTTTAATAATTGTAGTTCCTTCAGCTTGTGTTGCAAGAACTGCTATTACCGGTAATTCATCTATAAGGCGGGGAATTATTTCTCCTTCAATTGTGCAGGCTTTTAAATCCGAATAGGATATTTGAATATCTCCTACAATTTCGCCGGAAACTGTTTTTTTATCAAGTATTTCAATATTTCCGCCCATTTTTTCTGCTGCTTCAAGTATACCTGTTCTTGTCGGATTTAAGCCGACATTTTTAAGTATAATTTTTGAATTTGGAACAATCAATCCCGCAACAATAAAATACGCTGCAGAAGATATATCCCCGCAGATTTCTATTGTACGCGGTTCAAGCATGGATTTTTCAATTGTAACCGTATTGTTATTTACATTAATATTTGCTCCCATATATTTGAGCATAATTTCTGTATGGTTGCGTGAAATATATGGTTCCGTAAAGCTGGTTTTTCCGTCTGCATTTAGCCCTGCAAGAAGAATACAGGATTTAACCTGTGCAGAGGCAAGTTTTGAAACATAGTCAATTGCGTGTAAACTTTTGCCGTGAATGTTCAGTGGAGCTTTGTAATCATTTGATGAAATTTCTGCTCCCATAAGAGTAAGCGGTTCGATAACACGTTTCATCGGTCGTTTAGAAAGGCTTTCATCACCTGTCAAAGTAGACTCAAAATTTTGCCCTGCAAGAATTCCTGACATTAAACGCATTGTAGTTCCGGAATTTCCGCAATCAAGAAGTTTAGATGGTGCTGATAATGTTCCGGTTGAATTGATTATTAATAAATTGTCCTCAAATGCAGCCTCTACTCCAAGAGATTTGCATACGTTCAGAGAGGAGTGCGGATCCTGCCCTTTTGAAAAGTTTTTAATAACAGATTTTCCTTTAGCCAATGAGGCGAACATTACAGCTCTGTGAGAAATTGATTTATCTGCGGGGATTGTAACAGAGCCTTTTAAGCCATTGTTTATTTTATTTACAATTTTTTGCATAAAATTATTTTAGCATAAAAGAAATGTTTGTGCTAATATTAGATTGTTCACAATGAGTTGAGCATATAATAAACCATAGAGGGGTGTCCGAGCGGTTTAAGGTGCAATCTTGGAAAGGTTGTGTGGGAGCAATTCCACCGTGGGTTCGAATCCCATCCCCTCTGTTTTTTTGTTGGGTGGAAACCCCAACCTACAAAACTATTTTGGGGTATAACAAAGGATAATTATTTTTTATTTCAAAACGGCTGTTCCCTGGTAATTATTTTGGGCAATAGTTTTGTGGTGTGGATTTTAAGAGTGGGAAATAATCAAACCATGTGTCTTTAAAATCAGAAGGTTGTTTTAACATAAATTTGTGATATGTTAAAAGTAGTAAAATACAAAGTTAAGGGGAATATAATGCAAGTTTCAAAGATAAGATTGAACGGGTTGCAAACTTTCAAAGGCTGGGAGCCTAATGATCTGTTAAAGGGAAAACTTAATAATGAAAAAGAATTAAATGCTCTTTCAGATGAGGCAAAAGTTAATATTCGAAGTTATAAAAATAAGGATAGCAAATATTTGCCCAGGCATGATATGTATTTAACGACATCTTTCAAAAAAATTGGGGGTAGATATTATTATGCATCAGATTGTTTGATTATGGAAAAAGGAACTGAGGATGCTGTATTGTCTAAAAGTATATTTGAATCTGCAGAGAAATCTATTGGTAAACTTTATGGAAAACTTGCAAAACTTAAAATTCTTGAAGATTCTGAAGCTGATAATATTGTGTCTGATTCTGTAAGTAAAAAGTCTAATAATCTCTTTAAAAAACTTTTAAAAATTTTTAGAAAATAGTAAATATGTGATAAATGAATAGTATTTTTGCACAAACAGAAAGATTAATACTCAGAGAAATGTCGGAGGCTGATTTTTTAGATATTGAAGAAATGATGAAGAATCCGAATGTTATGTATGCCTGGGAATATATTTTTGATGATTTAGATATATTAAAGTGGATAAAGAAAAACAGGGAATATTATAAAAGATATGGTTTAGGATATTTTCTTGCAGTGGATAACCAGATATCGCAGGTTGTCGGACAGATTGCATTAATGCCCGATATTATTGAAAATAAAGAATATTATGAAATAGGTTATATTTTAAAAGAAAATTTTTGGCACAAAGGTTATGCTTTTGAAGGTGCAAGGGCAATGATAAATTATGCATTTAACAAATTAAAATTAAAAAGTGTAATTTTTGAGATTCGGCCCGAAAATACTCCCTCAAGAAAGGTTGCTGAAAAATGCGGGGCTGTTGTAACAGGAGAGTTTATAAAAAATGTCCGCGGAAAAGATATGAAACATTTGATTTACACACTTGAGCAATAAGACTGAATATTTTTATGTTATCATTTGACTATGGATAAAGTTTTTTCAAATGAAATGAATGTTTTAAAGGCGCTTGCAATTTTGCTTGTTGTTTCCGGACATTTAGAATTTTCACTTCTTGGTATTTTCCCACCTTATTCTTTTCAACTTGCGTTATTTTTCTTTATATCAGGCTGTTTGTTTAAGGATAAGTATTTGACAGATGTTTCAACATTTGTTGAGAGAAGAATAAAAAGTCTTCTTGTTCCGTATTTCTGGTACAACTTGTTTTATATGCTGGTTACAATTTTGATAGCGAAGCTTACCGGAAAATTCTGGGGAATGCCTTTAAGTTTTAAAAACTTTTTTATCACACCGTTTTTAAACGGGCATCAGTTTGACCTGTCTTGTCCACTGTGGTTTGTAACCCAGTTATTTATGACTATGATTACTTTTTTGTTTTTATTCAGGGTTTTAAATGCTGTTACAAAAAATAAGTTTATTCATCTTGGATTTTTTGTGTTGCTTGGTGTTTTGGCAATTCCGTTTTCAAAATGGTTTGCGGTTACGCCTTTAATGCTGATTGTTATAAGAACAATGTTTTCAATGTTTTTTGTATATTTAGGATATTTTTATACACATTATATAAAGGACAATTACAATATATTTACGCCCAAATGGTTCGGGGCGGTTTTTGTTTTACAGTCAATTTTATGGCTGTTCAACAGGGACTATGATCCGGAACATGGAATCGGACTGAGTTATGTCATTGTTTGGGCAAGGTTTGATGATCAGTTGATAGTTCCGATAATTACCGCATTAACCGGTATTTGGGCATCATTGTTTACGGTAAAAATTCTTTACCCGTATGTAAAAGATATAAAATTCATTCAGGATATGGGAAATGTTACCTATCATATTATGGCAAATCATTTGCTTGTAATGTATATAATGACAGCCGTATTTTTATGGATGAACGGAATTCCGATATCTGAACGTGCAAATCATGATATTTATTGGATTTATAATCCTGTACAGACAACATATTTATACTTTGTTGTAACTATGGTTGTAACAACATACGTTGGTGTCTGGCAGAAAAAAGTATATAGCAGGGCTCTTGAACTTTTAAAAAAATAAGATATTATGATTGTTTTAAATCTGTATAAAATTATTCGTAATCATCCCTTGACGTACATACAAATAACAATAATACATTTCGTCATCCTGAATTTATTTCAGGATCTCAAGGAGATTCTGAAACAAGTTCAGAATGACAGAGAAAGACCAAAGAGCTTATATAAAAAATTATTCTTTCCAGCTTCCTCCGTTATGAATAATAGCTTTGTACATAAATGGATAATTGCGAATAATTTTATACAAAGTTTGATTGACCAGTGATATACGGGTCAGGTTTGCCATAGATAAAACGGTCTATTTCACATCTTTAACCAGAGTGCATCGTATGCGTTAAGTCTTACAGTAAGTTCTTTGTTTTCAACATGCACACGAACCATTTTGTCTGTTAAAACGTTTTTCAGATAAATATCTTTGCCTTTTTTACCGAAGTTATCGTCTGTAAACATAATTGTCGCTTTGATTTTGTTATCGGAGAGGTTATTTATTACAACAACTCTGTCTGTATCGGTAGCTCTTACATAGGCAAAAACTTCCGGAGATTTTGTTTTCAATTCAACAAATGAACCTCTGGTTATTACAGGGTACTGTTTTCTGACTTTTATTAACTGTTTTACACGTTCATATACTTTATTGTTATAGGTTCCTTTGTGATTTACCGCATCTTCAAAAGTTTTTTGTGTAATCGGACCTCTGTTTATATCGCGGCTGTCAAAGTAACTGAGCATTTTGACTTTATTTTTTACGTCTTTATCTTTTTTCTGTTTTGCTTCACGAAGTTTTGCACTTTTGTTCGCATTGGCAAAGTTGTTTTGAATACCTATCTCATCTCCGTAATATATAATCGGGATGCCTGGTAATGACATCAATATTGAAAATGCCATACCTATTCTGTCCGGGTTATTATCCAAAAAGTTTGCCATTCTTCCTGATATTCCAAATCCTTTTCTGAATGAAGCTCCTTTTGGTGCTAAATCTTCAAAAAGAATTTCTCTTGTTTTTTCGTTGACCATTTCAAGAGTCAGTTCATCATGAACCCTTAAAAATATAGCCCAGGAGGCAGAAGGCGGGATTTGCGGAGTCTGTTTATAAGCTTTCCAGAAATAGCTGTTGTCAGCTGTAACCAAGGATGCCCATATTGCAGGCATATATGGAAAATGGTATGCTATTTGGACTTCATCGGTTCTTGTTAATTCTTTTTCTTCTCCTTTTATAGTTTCTTTAAATTTTCTTTCTATGCCAAAATAGGGAAGAATTTTATTCGGCATTTGACAGGCCTCGGCCTGAATAACCGAGCGTGGAGCAACGGCCTGAATAAATGCACTCAAAATTTTAATAATTCTGTGTGTTTCTTCTAAATTTTCCGCGTTTGTACCGTCTTCTTTTATAAGATACGGAATTGCGTCCATCCTAAATATATCAACCCCCTGGTTTGCCCAGAATGCAATTGTTTCAAGGTTATAGTATAAAACCTTTGGATTTTTCCAGTTTATATCAAGCTGGAAAGGATAGAATGTATGATAGAAATAATAATCTTTTTTATTGATTGTAACTTTTCTGTAATTGTTTTCTGTTATTTCGGGGAAAATAATTCTTCTTTTTGAAATTTTTCCGTTTGGTTCTTTATATTCTGCCACCCAGCCAAGTTTCGGGTCTTTATATTTTGTGTATTCCGGCATTTCATCTCTTACTACAAAGTAATCTATTTTGGAAATATCTCCTTTTAGTGCAGATTGAAACCATTCATGCTGGTCTGACAGGTGATTTAAAACAAGATCGGCCTTAATTTTAAATCCTTTTTCTCTTGCTGCAGAGATAAATTTT
>CALUVX010000114.1 GCA_944324295.1 Candidatus Gastranaerophilales bacterium | reverse complement strand
ACTTTATTAACCCGGAATTACGTTATTATTTTTTTAATTAAGAGGCTTTCATTATGTATGTAAACAAGTGTATCAAATGCGGTCGTGAATTTGAAACAAAAAACCCCAAGAGAGTTATTTGTCCGGATTGTTTGTATCCAGACAAAAAAATGATGATTTCACCTTCATCAGATTCAGAAACTGCACAAACAACATCTGCATCTGTTCAGGAACAGCCGTTGAACGGTTATAGCGCAGGGGGAACAGAAGAACCACCGCGTTATTATAGTGCCGGAGGAGATCCTGAACCTCAAAGATATAACAATCGTAACCAAAGATCTTATAATAACCAGAGTGGTTATAACAGGAATAATTATAATAATCGCCAGAATTATAACAGAAATCAAGGTGGTTATAACAGGCAAGGTTACAATAATAACAGAAGTCAGGGCGGATACAATAACAGAAATCAAAGACCTGGATTTAATAACAGACGTCCGCAGGGTGGCAATTTTAACAGAAATAATTTTAAACGCCAGCAGAAAAAAGCTCCAAAACAACTTCTTGTAAGCAAGGAACAGCTGGAACAGATTGAAAAGCTCTACAAGGCTATGCTCCCGCTTCCGAACCCTGATTGCCATGAAGTTATCGGCGAAAAAATCGGTTTGGAACCAAGAAAAGTTTTCTTTGGTATCAACCTTGTAAGACAAAAAATGATGCTTCCGAAATTGCCGTTCCCTAAACGTAAACTTGCAATTTCTCCTGATCAGCTTTTTGCTATCAAGAATTTATATGAACCTTTATTACCGCTTCCTCCAATAGGATGCCATAAAATTATTGCGGCTCAGTTGAAAATGGATGAGTGGAGAGTTCATGTTGGTATCGGCTTAATTCGTTCTCAAATGGGATTGACAAGATGGAATCAGGACAGACCTGATTTGCCTGAAGAGTTCAAAAAACAAAAAGAAGAAGCAGAAAAAGCAAAGTTAGCTGAAGCTGAAAAAGAAACTCATGCAGTTGAAGAGGCTGTTGAAGAGGCAAAACCGGAAGAAGAAGTTAAACCCAAAAGAGGCAGAAAACCGAAGAAGGTTGAAGAAACTCCGGAAGCTTAAAGTTTATGGCAAAATTTGTTTCTGTGGGTAAAATTATAAATTTTCACGGTATAAAAGGCGAAGCAAAGGTCGGTTTTACTAAAAATCAGGCAGACTTTTTCTGTTCTCTCAACAAGGTTTTTATTAAAAAGGATCATGATTATGTACCTTTCAATATAGAGAGCATACGTCTGCATAAGAATTTTGCCCTTGTTAAATTTGAAGGCATTAACTCAATTAATGATTTAATGGAGTATAAAGGTGCTTTTCTTTATGTGGAGGAAACTACTATAAGGGAGGCACTTGAAGAAGATGAATTTTTGATTGATGAACTTGTCAGTCTGGAAGTTTTTGACCAGAATGGCAAAAAACAGGGATTTGTTGTCGGTGTCTCAAATAACGGTGCAAATGATCTTTTGTCAGTTAAAACAAATTCAAAAAATATTGTTTTAATTCCTTTTGTTAAAGCTATTGTAACTGATGTTAATATTAAAGAGCGAAAAATTGTTATCAATAATATAGAAGGGCTTATAGAATGATTTTTGATGTTTTGACTTTATTCCCGGAAATGATTGAAAGCTCTTGCAATTACAGTATTTTGAAACGTGCAGTTGAAAGCGGTGTTTTGGAGATTAACACAATTAATCCACGTGATTTTACTCTGGATAAGCATAAAAAAGTTGATGATTCTCCATACGGCGGCGGTGCGGGTATGGTATTAATGGTTCAGCCATACGTGGATGCTTATGAAAGTGTTAAAATTTTAGGAAATTCCGTTACAGTAATGCTTTCTCCACAAGGAGAACCTTTGAATGATAAAATTGTGAACGAACTTGCCGAATTTGAGCAGATTGTAATGTTATGCGGTCATTATGAGGGTTTTGATGAGAGAATCAGGGATATAATAAAGCCAAGAGAAATTTCAATAGGAGATTTTGTTTTAACCGGTGGGGAACTCCCGGCACTTTGTCTTATTGATGCAGTCAGCAGAAAGCTTGATGGGACACTGGGCAAATTGGAATCAGCGGAAGAAGACAGTTTTGCAAACGGACTTATTGAATATCCTCATTATACAAGGCCGCGGGAGTATAGAGGTTTGAAGGTCCCTGAAGTTCTTTTGAACGGTAATCATAAAGACATTAATGAATTCCGTTTAAAAG
The DNA here is from genome assembly GCA_944324295.1 of Candidatus Gastranaerophilales bacterium. Taxonomy (GTDB): domain Bacteria; phylum Cyanobacteriota; class Vampirovibrionia; order Gastranaerophilales; family Gastranaerophilaceae; genus Stercorousia. The sequence goes on along the minus strand of CALUVX010000114.1, from coordinate 6,639 downwards.
AAAGCATTAAAAGAACAAAAATTAAACGTCCGGATTTGTATAAAGCTTATATAGAAAATACTAATGTTTAATATTTTCTATTCAGGTCGTTATAGTGTCCGAAACCTAAGACATCTTTGAATAATTTCGCAATACCGAATACCCCGAGGCCTATTGCAGAACCTTTTGCCCATTTGCCTTTACCTAAAAGAGCTCCAAGACCTAGACCTAATGGGATTACACTGTCAACAAGCATTGTGCCGAAGCCTTTAAAATATCCTATTGCGGAATTTACGAAATGACGTATATTGCTGTCGACTTCCCAATTAAATACGCCCTTTTTAAGTTTTGAAGCAGTTATACTTGGACTTGTTAAATATTGAGAATTGCTGAAAGCCTCCATACAGGCATCTGCATCATTTGTTTTTGAATATACATCTGATTGAATTTTCCCGAGTACGTGAGCATCATAACCAATGATACCAAGAGCTGCGACTCCTGCACCTTTATATATATATTTCGGAATATTATTTTTTACTGATTTTAATGCTGTACTGATACTCATTTTTCACCTATTTTGTTTGAGTTGACGTATTTGTGGTGGTTTCTGTCTTTTTATTCTTGTTATCTTTTACTTCGAATTCTTTTTCAACTGTTTTCCCAGACATTTTGAGCAGAATATTTGTAGCCTGCATTGCGTCCTGACCGTATCCGGATGTTGAATTTTGCATTTGTTTCAAGAGTCCTAATGTGTAATCATCTCCGGATACAACTCTTGAATCAAGAGCACTCAGAGCGAGTATTCTTACCGGAGTTGAAGGATCCTGAAGCATTTTGTTTATTAATGCGTTTAATGCTTTGTCATCTTTTCTTGAGTGGTCTTCTTCAAGTCTTGCAATAACTTCTTTGGCACCCATTAGACGAACTTCTTTATCCTGACTGTTCAAATAATTTTCAAGATTCCTTATATAATCGTCTGTTAATTGAACAATTTCACGTTTTTCTGTTTTTTTGTCAGTTGTTTTATTTTCTGTTGTACTGGTATTAGTATTTGTTGTATTATTTAAGTTTTTAGCGCCATTACCCCAGTCGTTTGTATAATAATTGGACGGATAACATCCTGGTGTATTCCCGTAATTTGGTGCATTAACATTATAAACCGGAGCTGTTGAGCCCGGAGTTGTTACTGACGGATTAAATATTTGAATATTAACGCCTGAATAGTTTGGAACCTGTACATTTTGACATTGCGGTTGAGGTTGTGCGTTAATCGGGACAGTTTGATATTGCTGCTGAGTTTGAACAGGTTGATTTTGTGCAGCATACTGATGCGGTATATTATTTTGAACCGTTTGGGTCTGTAGTGTATGTTGCTGCGGTGCAGTTTGAACCTGAGGTTTTATCTGCTGCTGTATATTTTGCTGTCCTACCGAACTTTGCATGAAAACTACCCTTTACTACTTACTTATATTAATAAAGTAAATATGTTTAAAATTATTGCTTATATTTTAAGAAATGTTACATAATTTTTTTATTTTTTGCATGATAGTTATAATTTAGTTATGGGGAATTATGAAGAAAATTATTTAGCTAAGCGGCCGCAGCATTTGTGTCATATGTGCGGCAAATGTTGCCGTGTTGTAACAACATCAATTCCTTATAAAAAATTGTTGGACATGGCTAAAAAAGGTGATAAAGGGGCAAAAGATTTTTTGTCCCTGTTTGTTCCTTATGACTCAATTGAAGCGGCGAGAAAGGTTGATGCTGGAATTGTTGACAATATAATAAATCGTCTTATAGATGACGGAAATTATAATGAAGATGAGATTACATTTTACGGCTGTAAATATCTTCTTGATAATAATCTTTGTTCAAGGTATGAAACACGTCTTGATTTGTGTAAGCACTGTCCGTCTTCTCCCTGGTCTATTGTACCTCCGGGGTGCGGTTTTGAGGGTTGGCTTTTCTGGCAGAGAGAAGAAATTAAGAAAAAGATAAGGCGTTCGAAAGAGGAACTTATTGAACTTAAGCTTTTACGTTTGCGTACAAAGGATGAGGAAACATTGAAAAAAATTTCCTCTGTTGAAAATAAAATTTTCAAAAATATTGATGCTTATAAAAAGTATGGTTCTGAAAACTGGTAGATTTAGTTATTTTGTTATTATTGCAGCAATATTTTATCCAGTTTTTTTCTATAGAATTCTGTATTGATATTCAAATTTTCTCCGATATCAAGAAGCATTTCTACAAAACGTTTTGTAGATGAACGTTTGTTGCTTAGTTCACCGGATTCAATAATATCACCTATCCTGTGATAAATTTTTGAAAAATAGGTATTTTGAGCCTCGGCAATATCAATTTGAAGTTCCAGTTTTCTTATATTGTCAAACATTTCCAGAACAACATCAGCCTGCTGGATTTCAAAGCTATGAACAAGTCTGTTGATATTCTGGAGAATTTTTTGGCCAAAAATCGTGTTGGAAGGTGATTTATCCAGCTGAATATCAATTTTTTTAGCTTCATAATTAATATCAACAGCCTGCTGAATAATATCATCATCAACAAAGCCGCCGGAATGTATAACAATATCATTAAACTTATGGCTCAAAGCGTATGCCGCAGAAATTTTAAATTCATCAGGGATTTTAAGGCCAAGGCCTTGTAAATGGTAAATAGAACCTTTTCCTTCATCATACATTTCCTGATAAGTTTGCGAGAATTTTTCCAGCTTTCCTTTGAGTAATATTTGTAGAATTTTTCTTCTTTCTTCAATAAATATATCTTTCAGCGTAAAGTATTCTTTTCCAAAATATTCATCAAGTGCACGGATAATTTCAGTCAACGGATTCATAAGGAATGTTTTAATAAGATCAGTTTTTATTCTGTTAAATTCCGTGTCATCCGAATATTCTTTGATAGAGCAGTGGAAATCTCCGCCAGCATACTGCATTAGCGCAAACATAACGTTTGATTTTTGGAGCGTAATTTTTGATTGAATTTCAATATGCCCTACAACGAATGTGGACAAGCCTTTTTGAACTTTTTTATATGCATGTCTTCTAATAGTGTAACAATAGACACTTTCTTCATCTTCAAAATCTTCATAAAGCGAAGACAAAGCCCAAAGGCTTGCGATTTGTTTAGTTGTAACAATTGACGGTTTTACAAAACGTTCAAAAATGTCTTTTCCTGTCCCGTGTTCGGGAATATTGCTTTTTGCTTCTGCAAGTATATTCAGAAATTTTTCTTCAAGATTTTTTGTTGTAAATTTAGAGGCAAGCTGCATTGCACGTGCCGCATACTTCATAATCTGAACAGTTTCAATTCCGGAAATTTCAGAGAAGAACCAGCCGCAGCTTGTGTACATAAGCATAGCCTGTCTTTGAATTTCCAATAATTCCATAGCATGAACCTTCTGTTCGTCAGACAAGTCAGGCTTAAAGTTTTCCTGCTGGAATTTTTTTACATTCATTTCGTTTCTGTCTAAGATTACATCAATATATTTATTTCTTACATCCCAAACATTGTCAAAATATTTTTGTCCTTCATTTTCAAATAGAAGTATTAATTCGTCTCTCAGGTAATCAAGGGCATCCCTTAACGGCTTTCTCCACTTTTGATTCCATCCGGGATGGCCGCCTGTAGAACAACCGCAATCTTCTTTCCAGCGTCCGACACCGTGGAAACAACTCCAGCTTGATGCCTGTTTAATATCTACTTCACAGTCGCTTCTATATTTTTCAAGATATTCACCGTAATTTGTAATAGTGAAGCCTTCGTCCTTTGCTTTGATTTTTAAGACATACGCCAGTGCCATATCTCCAAATTTTGTGTGGTGCCCGTAGCTTTCTCCGTCTGTAGCAATGTGTACCAATTGGGGATAATCTCTGCAATCGGAAACCCCTTCTTTTAGGCGTTTTATAAATTTATTACCGTCTTTAAGCAGTTCATCAAATGCAACAGAACGCGAAATTGCACCGTCATAAAAGAATAAATCAATAGATTTTCCGGGAGCTGATTTAATATTATATTTATACGAACGTGCGGGATCGATGTTTCCCCAGCTTACGTCAGTCCAATCTTTGTCATTTTTGTTTTTGAATTTTAAAGCCTGGTAAGGTGAAAGGATAGTAAATTTAATTCCGTTTTCTTCCAAAAGTCTTAAAGTATCGTCATCTACAGCGGTTTCAGCAAGCCACATTCCCTCCGGCTTTCTTCCAAACCGGTATTCAAAATCTCTTATACCCCATTTTATTTGTGTTTCTTTATCTTTTTCGTTTGCCAGAGGCATAATTATATGGTTATATACCTGCGCAATTGCATTACCGTGTCCGTCATGTTCTGCGATACTTTCAATGTCAGCCTTTATAATTCTTTCATAAGTCAAGGGAGCATAATGTTCCATCCAGGAAAGAAGTGTAGGACCGAAGTTAAAGCTCATGTGTTCATAGTTATTAACAACATCAAGAATTCTGTTTCTGCTGTCAACTATTTTTGAAACGGAGTTAGGGTTATAGCATTCTTTGTTAATTCTTTCATTCCAGTCATGGAAAGGTAGTGCGCTGTCTTGAAGTTCAATTGCTTCAAGTCAAGGATTTTCTCTGGGCGGTTGATAAAAATGCCCGTGAATTGTTAAAAATATATCATTTTTCGTATCGCTCATCTCTTAACTCCGTTATTAATACAATTTTATTTATCTTCTTTAGGTTTAGTGCTTATAACAGAAAATTTATCAACATCCATCCATGCATCTCCCAAAGCATTTGAGAAAACTTTTCCGCTAAATTCTACGATATCACCAGAATTCAAATCAATATATTTTTCTGCTTCAGCTCTTTTTAAAAATATTTTTAATTCCGACAGCGGGATATTGTGGTCTGTAACATCAGGGCGTTGGATTAAGAAAGATATATAATCCTGAGAACTGCGCATTGCGGGTTTGTAGTCCAAGCCGAGTGTTGCAAATTTATCAAATTTAGCTTTAATTTTTACATTTTTGTTAAGATAGAAATTGGGTCTTGCAACTATATCCAGAGGATTAACAGTCGCATATACAGGTGCAGCATTTTGTGTTTGCGTGCCGTTTGCACTTATCAAAGTGTAACCTGAAGTTGATGCAAATACGTTAATTCCTGCGGCTAATGCCAAAATCAAAATTAGAGTTTTAAATTTTTTCAAATACATTAATAAAATCCCCTTTTTAACTTTTTACAATAATATTCTAGCACAATATTTATTTTTTGTAACTACCCGAATTATTATACACTTGAAATTGCTATAACAATAGTGTATAATATAAAATATATATTTGTGAGCAAAAAATAGAATGTATTTTAAACGGAGATGCGTATGAGGAAGACAAATCATTCAAGCATTATGTTGCGCTCTTATACATTAGCAGAGATAGTAATAGTAATGCTGGTTATAGCTGTGATTGTAGCTGTAACAATCGGAATTACAAAACACAAGCTGGATAATATAGTAACTTATACTTATTATTCAGCATATTCATCGTTGCGCACAGCAACGGCACAAATTCTAACGGATTATGATCCGACAGATGTGCGTTATCAGGCAAAACAGGAAGATAAGACTTTACTGGCAAAGTTCGGCGATTTCTTTGCTAATAATTTCGGCATACTTGCAGCAAATGCAATTAATAATAAAACTGAATGTTATCCTGCGGATACAGCTTGTATAACGGCATGGAACAGGGACGTTACTTTTCTACCTGAGAGTTCAGTATGTGGTGATGGATATTTTATATTTTCTCCAATATCAAATAGTGGTAATGGTAGTCTTATTATTGGGGGTGCAAGTGACCCTTGTGCCGAAAAGATTATACAACTTGGTAAAAAATGGAAGTCAAGTGGTTATCGTCATCCTGATAATAACGCTCTTCTTTGTTGTAAACCGGAGTCTCAATCTATGGATGGTTCCAGTGGAAGTTGTCCATCAAACTATGTGCCTTGTTTATGTACGGCTACTGGAGCAATAAGGGGTTCTAGTGGTTGTTGTTGTCCAACTGGTGCACCTGATGTAGAACAGCCAGACTTTACTTGTTCTCAGATGTTATCTTGCCCATCTGATGCAACCGCTAAGGAAGTAAATGGTTCTTGTCAGTGTGTATGTAATGATCCTCGCAAGGCCTTTAATTCTAGTAGTTGGACCTGTGAATCAAATAATGAATGTTCCGGGCAACAACCAGCTTGTGCAACTTGTGTTAATGGTGTTTGGACGAAACTGAATTGTTTAAGTGGTAAGCATTTAGATGAAAGCACTTGTACCTGCGTAGACGATGAAGAACCAACTCCTGACTGTAGTGGCGGCAAGGTTTGGAACGGCAGTGCTTGTGTCTGCCCGAGTGGTAAAGAAGAATATAACGGCAGCTGTGTAACTCCATGTAGTGGCGGTAAAGTTCGTGATAGTTCGGGTAATTGCGTCTGTCCGGCCGGCACAATAGAGCAAGGCGGAAGTTGCGTAGATGATCCATCAGATGATTGTACAGGTGGTCAGGTATGGAATGGCAGCAGTTGTGAGTGTCCATCCGGCACAATCTGGGACGGCTCTTCATGTAAAGCAGATATGGATTGCAGCGGTACCCAGCCTTGCGGCAAGGAATGTGATAGAACCACAGGCACTTGGGTAGACATTGCCGGC
>CALUVX010000113.1 GCA_944324295.1 Candidatus Gastranaerophilales bacterium | reverse complement strand
AAAAAGCCTGTGCAGAAATCCTTAACTCGGAAGAAGGCGACAAATATATTGAAGAAAGAAACAAGGGTTATGCAAGAAAACAGGCAATAATGGTAAAAGGCTTTAAAGAGCTTGGCTGGCCGATTGATGATAAACATGTTCCGCATACAACTTTTTATCTTTGGCTGCCTATTCCGAAACGTTACGATTCTGCCTTTAAATTCTGTGAAGATGTATTGAAAAAATCCGGCGTTGTACTTGTTCCGGGAAACGCTTTCGGACAACATGGAGAAGGATTTTTCAGACTTTCATACGTATGTTCTGATGAACAATTACAGGAGGTCATTGACAGATTTAAAGCTGACGGATTTACTTTTAATTAAAAAAAAGAGCCTTTTTTAAGGCTCTTTTTTAATATGTCATTTCCCAGTTATCATTAAGGATTTTACCAAAACAACCGTAAGTTCCCTTTTTCATACAATGATTTGTAAATAAAGCTTCTCTTTCATCCCTAGATAATGGAGCTGTTTCTTTATTACTACAATCGTCTACCACACCATCTATATACATACACATCATAAATAGATCTCGTCCTAAAATATTTGGGCCTTTTGAACCATTAGTATCAACTAATATGTTTAAAACATTTTTTTCTCCATCATAATTCTCATATATATAAAGAGGTCTCAAAACAGAACCGCTAGGAAAAACATATGTCGTAATTTTTCTATCTGAGATATCCAAATTTGAAGTACCATTAATATTGGTATATTGCTTTAAATCATACGCACATTCTGAAAAAGTTTCACACTTTTTTACAGTCTTAAAATAAGAACCGAAAAAATTATCAACTGCATCCTGAGAATGTAAGCCTGCCTCTACTATATTAATTGCATTCCTGTCAGTAATGAATCGGATTGCAGCTTGCTGTAACTCATTATAAACTTTATGTAATTGAGATAGATAGACTTTCTTTTGGTGATTTTGCATCAAAGTTGGGATTGTCATTGCTGATACAACTCCGATAATTCCTAAAGTTACCAATACCTCTGCAAGGGTAAAACCGTTACTGTAAGCTAAGCCCACCCCGACAACTTAATAAATCAAAATTTTTCATAAATACCTCCAATATTTATTTATATATCTATTATAACTTTTTAAGCTAATTTTCAAGATTATAAATATAGTCCACAACCTCATTCATGGAATAAATATCTTTAACAACAAGAAAATTTTTACCTGTTATCTCTTTTACATAATCAAGAGTTTTTCCGTCCAAAAAATCTTGCGAATAAGATTTCAGCATAACAGAAGGAATAATAACCAAATCAGTATCCAAATCTTTCACAGTTCTTATCAAATCATCAGTCGTAATAAGTCCGGAAACAGTAATATTCTGCCCCCAGTATTCAGATTTTACTGGATTTACCGTAACAGTCAAATTCTTAATCCTATTTAATTTCGCAGCAATTTTTTCTATCGCATAAACAGCCGCATAGCCTGTTGCAAAAGTAAGTTTAAAAGGCTTTGATACTTTTTGGGGGAGAGAAAGTTTTTTAAAATTATCAAGCAAAAGCCTTAAAGAACCGACGCCGTCTTCTAGTTGAGAAAAATTTCCGTAATATTTTGTTGGCGGAATATCCTGCCCTGCAAGTAGAAAAAATTCATCAGAACAGCATACGCGTTTATATTTCGAGGCTATAGAAAGAGTTTGCTCGGCACACTTTTTATCAACCTGAACAAGACCATCTTTTCTGAACTGTGTAACCCCCACAGGAACAATTGCAACAGAAAGCACTGTATTTTTTAATTTTGCAAGATCAGATAATGTTCGTTCAAGTTCGGCCCCGTCATTATAACCCGGACAAAGAACAATTTGCGCATGAAAAGGAATTTTATTTTTCCTGAACCAATTTAAATTTTCCAATGCTTTGCCTGCATTCGGATTTTTTAACATTTTAACACGCAGTTCAGGATTTGTAGTATGCACAGAAACATAAAAAGGCCCCAGATGCATCCGTTTTATACGTTCTTTATCGTCATGCGTAAGATTTGTCAATGTAATATAGGTTCCCTGCAAATAAGAAAGCCTGTAATCATCATCTTTTACATAAAGAGTCTCCCTCAAACCTTTTGGCTGCTGATCAACAAAACAAAAAATACAATGATTAAGACAGGGCTTAACTCTATCAAACACTGCACTTTCAAAAACTATACCCAAATCTTCATCATAATCTTTTTCAAGTTCAATAAGTTCAACCTCTCCATCTGCTTTTTTTATCTCAATAGTCAGAAAATCAGATTTGCACAAAAAATTATAATCAATCATATCAAGCATTTTTGTGTCATCAACAGACAAAATTTCATCGCCGGCCTGAATCCCCAGCTCTTCTGCAATCGAATTTTTAATAACTGAACTAACTATTGCGGGCATTATCTTTCTCCAATCCCTCAACAAGAGTTATAAGGTTTGAATATTCGCATAAAGCATTATCCAAGACTATTTTTTGATAAAAATTAATTTTATTATATACATCGTTCAAAACATTTTGAGCAAATGTTTTAAACTGCATAGCACGCGATTTTACAGAAAAAAACATTCTTTTTCTCTCATCAGAATCAAGGCAATCAGCACAACAAAGCTTAACTCTTGCGTTTGATAAAAACTGAAGCGGATTATCACTCAAATCCTCTAATAACAAACGTTTTAATTCATGAACACCATTCTTTGATATTTCATAATAAACAGACAATTTACCACCGTCAGACATAAGTTTTCTTGACGTAAGACATTCCTTTTCTTCCAAACGCCTCAATGCAGGCTTCAATGCTCCAAAGCTCGGATTTGTGAACGGTGCAAAAATATCCAATATACGCTTTTGAATTGCATACATTGTGAAATCTCTTTTGAGCAAAACATACAAAATTAACAATTCAATCATAAAACTAATATAACACAAAAAACGCCTGAAATTTCAGACGTTTTTTATATATATAAAATCTGGCAAATTTAATATATTTTTGCCGCGTTAATTTATGAAAGTGCCATTAAAGCTTTCACTGAACGCGCATTGTCTCTTACTTCTTCATCAGAATGCTGTTCTACAGTATCTTCCAAGATTTTCATAGCTTCAGATTTATCATCAAGAGACAACAATTCATTAATAGTGCTCATTGCAACAACTGTAGACATATCATTTATGCCTTTTCCTTTATTAGTTATAACAACTTTTAAAGAGTCATGCATATTTTTCTTAACCAATGCACGAGAAGTCATTTCTCTTATTGCATCAATTTTAGAATTTGTACCTACATCTTCCAAGATTGATATAGTTTCCGGGTTATCATTCTGCCCCAGTCCTTCAATAATATTTGTAACATTTTTTATAATTTTTTTATCTACCATTATTTAACCTCCAAATTAAGCTGCTGCTTCCCATGCTGCAACACTGTCTGACATTAATTGTCTTGCAGCCGTCATATCTTCCATTTTAGCGACAGACTTTACGGAAACTCCTGACGATACAAGATCGGTAACAGATGTTCCCAATGTATCTTTTATTGAATTATAAATAGAAACAGCCTTATCTTTAGCCGGAGTAAATGAAATTTCAATATTGTTTAGTTTGTTCCAACCGTTTACAACATTGTCTTTAATTCTGTTTCCAAATGCTACAACAGAATTAATCATATTCTGGAATTTTTCACCAATTCCGGAAATAGAACCAACTAAAGCACTTGCTTTCAACTTTCCGGTAAAATTAATTTTGTTGTTGTCATTTTTGTTTGAAGATTCAAAAACATCTGCAGTCAACACATTACCTTTGAATGAAGAAGCTGCAAAAGGATTTGTTGAATTTGAGTTTCTTTGGGTAGAAGTTTCGTGCTTGCTTGTGTTAAACAAACGTTCACGAATTGATGGGATTGATAAATTTGCCATTGTAATATCCTTTCGTATAACTTTTATCGACCTTAATAGAATATCATTATAAAAATTATTGTGGCTCAACCTTTTGATGTATTCTTGATTGAATTTCTTATACTTTAGTTGTAAAATAAAACAAAGAGGAGATAGCTATGGGATATGAAAACTTAGATAAACTTATAGAAACTGTGCGCACTTTGCGTTCTCCACAGGGCTGTGAATGGGATAGAGCGCAAACTCATAAGAGTTTAAGACCTAACATGCTTGAAGAAGCTTATGAAGCGGTTGATGCTATGGATTCTGGGGATGTAAAACACTTAAAAGAAGAACTTGGTGATGTATTATTACAGGTGCTTTTACACTCGCAAATTGCAGAAGATGAAGGCGAATTTAACCTTGATGATGTTGCAAAAGGTCTGAATGAAAAGCTTATTCACCGCCATCCCCATGTATTTGGCAATATAAAAGTTAATTCAACACAGGATATCATTGATAACTGGGATAAATTAAAAAAAGAAGAAAAACCGCACAGAAAATCTGCAATGGATGGTATTTCAAAATCCCAATCAGCCTTAATGAGTGCTCAAAAAATAAGCAAACGAGCCGTTAAACAGGGATTTGAATGGCCCGATGAGCAATCTTTATATGATTGTATTTATTCGGAATTAGACGAATTCAAAGACGCTGTTAAAGAAGGTAGTACAGAACACATTGATGAAGAAATGGGCGATATACTATTTGCAATAGTAAACCTTGCCCGCTGGAATAAAATTGATGCAGAACAGGCACTTTTAAAAGCAAATAAAAAATTTATGGCACGCTTCAGAAAAATGGAAGAATTAGCAGAAAAACCGTTAGAAGAATACGATTTCAGGGAATATGATATATTATGGAAGCGGGCAAAGGAATGCGTATCTCATAATTGTTAACAAATGTAAAGTATCGTTACCCCAAAAAAGCAATTCTCTAATAAAAAAATCCTTTATATAAATATACAGGAAAGAGGATAAGATTTATGAAAGAACAGGAATTAAATACTTTAATGTCTGTAGTTTCAGACCCTATTAATAATGTTTATAAAATTAATTCTAGAAAAGACCTGGAAGAAATTCAGCGTATTATAAGAATTTTTAATATTGCTGAACATCAGCATAATAAACATGCAATGCTTTCTATCAAAAATCTTGCCACTTTAAGATTAGTTTTAAGCAATAATTAATACTTTCGCCCATAAATTAAACCATAATAAATAAAAAGCCCTGAAGTTTCAGGGCTTTGCTGTTTTTATATTAAATCATTTTTAATATAGCTGACCCAAACAATATTATGCCAATCACAACTGCAATAACCGATGCAAACATAACAGCACCGGCAGATATATCTTTAGCCATTCCGACAAGCTTTGAATAACGATTGTGAAAAACGGCATCTAACGAAAATTCTACAGCAGAATTTACCATTTCCGTAACTATTACAAATCCAATTGTCAAAAGCAATATACATATTCTCTCAACACTAAAATCTAATACAAATGCAAGTGCCAAAACAATCATTGCAATACAAAAATGTACCCTTATATTTACTTCGGACTTTAAGACAAGACGCATACCCTTTCGTGCATTTTTAAAGGTGTTTGAAAACCCCTGTTGTTTAAATTTTGTCATACTCCTATACTTTCCAGTGCTTTATTTTGTAAATCTATAACAAAATTATAATCTTCTTCTGTCTGGTGGTCAAATCCAAGCAAGTGTAAAATCCCATGGCTGATTAAAAAGGATAGTTCAAATTCACGTGTTAGCCCCTTTTTACCAGCTTCTTCAATAACCTTATCCAGCGCGATTATAACTTCTCCAAGATTTATTTCACCGTCAAATATAAATTTTTCTTCACTGTCTGCAAATATTGCGAAAGTTATTATATCCGCAGGATAATCTTTGTTACGATATTCCCTATTTATCTCGTGAGTTTTTACACTATCACAATAAAGAAAATCAAAAGAAATAGTTTTATAATCAAATCCTGCAAGGCACGATTGTGCATAAACCTCAGGTATTGAAAGATAAAATTTCAAAATTTTTCTTGCAATATCTATAAACTTTCTTTCGCTAATATTCCAGTCATTATAAATATTTTCACTGAAAATATTAAATTTAGTCATCTTTTTCCTCTTTGGGGACTTTCAAATCCTTAGACGGCTGATTTTCACCCTCAAGCTGTTTAATCTTGTTTTCCAAATCTTCATCAAGAAGCTTTGCAGGCATATTTATTTTTTGTTTTTGTAATTCTTCTGCCAAATTTTCCTGATATTTAATTCTGTTATGCTGCATTCCTCGCAAAATCCGTGAGAAGGTAGAAGCAATTGTTTTTATATCCTTTAAAGTTAGAGGACTGTCAGAAAGCTGACCGTCATTTAATCTTTCAACAATAATTTTATTTATCATACCTTCAATTTCTTCAGGTGTTGGATTTTTCAAGGACCGAACAGCTGATTCTACCGCATCGGCAATCATTAAAATTGCGGTCTCTTTTGTATTAGGTTTAGGTCCTGCATATCTGAACTGTTCTTCTTTTACATTTTCCGCACCCTCTTCTTTCACAGCCTGATTATAGAAATAACTTGCAAGACCTTCTCCGTGATGCTGGGTTATAAAATTCTGTATTACCTGCGGGAGTTTGTATTCTTTTGCAATTTCGATACCATCTTTAGGGTGGGCAGTAATAATCATTTTACTTATTCTCGGAGTAAATTTGTTATGTGGATTTTCAATCAAAAAGTAGGACTGGTTTTCAACAAAAAACAATGGACGTTTAAGCTTTCCTATATCATGGTATAATGCTCCAACCCTAGCAAGAATAGGATCCGCCCCGATTGCTTCTGCTGCGGCTTCACACAAATTTGATACCATTAAACTGTGGTGATAAGTACCCGGAGCATCTATCTGTAATCTTTTTAAAAGTTTTTGGTTATGATCCCCGAGTTCTGCCAATCCGTAAGGAGTAATAATTTTAAACATGCTTTCAAGCAGCGGCAAAAGTCCGGAAGCAATTATTGCACTGAATATACCGTTTAACAAAATAAACAAACAATTCTTAAGAATTAAAACGTTATCAACTTCTATAAGACATTTTTCCAATATATAAATACTGAATACAATAATTAAGCCGGCAATACCAATATTAAAACCGTTTTTAATAACATCTACACGTTCTGCGTATCTTATCTGCGACATAGTAACGGAAGATAATATGCTCAAAAGCAAAAATGCCGCAAGGAATTGAATATTATACTGATATCCGATAGTCATAACCGAAAGTAAAATAACGGATGAAACAAAAGCAATTCTGGGCTTTGTAAAAATAGCCATTAATATCAAAAAAGCAGGAATGGGAATTACATAAGGTGAAAAACCTATAGGCAAAACAACACCTATAAAAGCAATTAAAAGAGAAAGAAAAGCAGAAATGGCCAAATATCTCGGTTGTAAATAATCCTTCTCAAAAAACTTCATATAATAAAGGAATAAAAAAGTTCCAATAAAAACAATTACATAAATTGCAGCCAGCCCAGGCCAATTGAGTTCGTAAACATTGTATCCCGCCTGGCGCAATGCATCTCTTTTTAATCTTGTAACAGGCTCTCCGTTAAATAAAATTTTATCACCTTTTTGGAATACGACTTCATAAGGTCTGACAGAATTTTGAGCATTTTTTCTTGCAATTTCAGTCGCAAATTCATCAACAACAAGATTTGGAACAATTACTTGCTCTAATATTGCTTTTATAACAGAAACCTGGCGTTTAGAAACATTTGAAACCATATTATTTAAAATAATACTGTCTATATTATCTTTCTCATAATCTTTTTCCGTAATGCCTTCACGCAATATATTAGAAAGTGTCAAATTTGATTTGTCAAAAACTTCATGCAGACTGTTATCATCTGCTTTTAAAAGGAAATTTATAATAAAATCTTTTTTAGATGTATCAGATAAATCAAATAGGACACCCAGTTCTTCACTTTTTACGGAATCTTCCACTTCTTTTTTTCGAATCTGCATAATAGAAGTCTGCAAGGTTTGAAGGTTTGTTTTAATAAATTCGTCTTCGGCTGGAGCCATAACCGGTTCAACTTTTTGAGCAACTTCTTTTCTATGCTGTTCAGTGCGTTTAACGTCCTCCACCGTCAATGTTTTTTGAGCAATAATATCACGTTTGCTTATTCCGTTCTCAATAATATTCTGAAAAAAGAAATTTTGAGATGCTATAACAGCCGTCATTAAAACAGTAAAACCTATAAAAGAAATAACTTTTACAGATTGCGCTGAAGTTATAAAATCCTTCAGCTTTGAAACAAATTCAAGTTTTGCCATATTATATAAATTTCCTATTTTTAATTAATCTTTTTTATATATTATAACTTCCTAATTTTTTTTCAAGTCTTGTAATTTTAAGCGTCTTTGAATATCCTCAAGCAACTTACGATTAATTGATAATAATTCGGAAAGTACGGCAATAACAGCTATTTGAACACCCGTCAGTATTAAAATCGCGGATAAAATCAAAGACTGTATATGTCCGGACCCGCTTCCGAAAATATAAAACCATACAAAGCGTAATCCTATTAATACTCCGAAAGTAAAAAATATTCCTGCAAGAATAGAGAAAAAACGAAACGGACGATAAATTATAAACATACGAATCATTGTAAACATTGAACGTCTTACGTAGTCAAAAATATTTTTAACCAGTTTTGATTTTCTCAACTCAGGATTAACATTCACCGGTACACATTTCAGCTGCAGCCCTTTAGCCTTTGCCTGAATAATTGTATCCAGCGTATATGTATAATTATCAAAAACATTAAGTTGAATAGCAGCATGTCTTGAAAATGCTCTAAAACCGCTCGGAGCGTCTTCAATATCCGTTGAACTCAACAACCGCATAACATATGAACCCAGTTTTTGAAGAAATTTTTTCATAAGAGAAAAATGTTCAATTTTTGAAACGGGTCTTGAGCCTATAACTATATCTGCTTCACCCTCAAGAATAGGTTTAACAAGTTTTGCGATATCATCTGCACAATATTGATTATCCGCATCCGTGTTTACAATAATATCTGCCCCCAAAGAAAGCGCCTTATTTATTCCGGCAGTAAAAGCCTTGGCCAGCCCACAGTTATGGGGCATGCTCACAAAATTCTTAACCCCGTATTTTTTAGCAGTCTCCACGGTTTTATCAGTTGAACCGTCATCAATGATTAAAACCTCAATTTCATCTATACCTTCAATCTTTTCAGGCAAAGCCGCCAATGTAACAGGTAAAGATTCTTCTTCATTATAACAGGGGATTTGAATTATAAGTTTCATAAACTTCCTCTTTTAAATTTTTCTTTTTATTATATAATTAAAGAGGGATTTTGACAATCGTGAAAAAATTCATCTCAATATCTGCAATAGTTGTTCTAGGGTTAATTTTAAGACTTATATTTATTAATAAGCCTGACGGTTTATGGAATGATGAATATGTCAGCTGGATGATTGCAGCAACTCCTTTTGGAACCGGCTTTATTCATGCCGTAAAATCACAATGCCACATGCCGTTTTATTATTTATATCTTAAATTTTTCATGACAATTTTTGGACAAAGTGATTTATTGCTAAGACTTACATCAGTATTTGCAGGAATTCTTTCAATAATTGCCATGTACTTTACGGGACGGGAAAAGAATGAACAAACGGGACTTTATTGTGCAGGATTTGCCGCGATAAGCTCATTTCTGATTTATTATTCACAAGAGGTGAGGCTTTATCAGGTTTTATTCTTATTCTCTGCGTTAAGCCTTTTATATACAATAAAATCTATTAAACAACCGACAAAACTAAATCTTATTCTATATAGTTTATTTAATTTCTTAATTCTTTTCACACACACAATCGGTTTTGTTTTTGTTTTCTTCAATCTTGTGTTCCTGAGTATAAACTTATATAAAGAATTTAAAAAAGTTATAACAGCCGTCTGGATTTCAATATTTACAGGCGGTATTATTTTATTTCCTTTAATTTTAAATATACTAACAAGGGAATCATTTTCCCAATGGTGGGGAAGTTTTTCAATATCAAAACTGGCATTTTTAGTAACAGATTATTTTTCACCGATACTCACAAATCTAACAAATGCTCCTGATAATTTCTTATACGCTCCTAAACTTGTAATATTTATGATTGTACCGGCAATAATTTGTATTTACTTTATCGGAAAATCAGTTATCAACAATAAATTTAACATTGGACTTTTAGGAATTTGTATTGGCACATTATTTATATTAATTCTTGCATCAATTAGCGGAAAACTTGTGTTCATAACCAAATATTCAATAGAAATATATCCGATATTAATATATCTTGCCTGTTTTGGGGCCGATGCCATTGAAAGAAATAAGCTTAAATATACATTGATTATAATATATAGTCTTATCAGCATGGGTTATATTTTTTTCTCACCATATTCAGCTCCCAAAATGCATCGTGCAGAAGGGCATAAAATACCTGCAGATATTCTGGCGCAATTTAATTTAAAAAAAGACGATATTATTCTTTTGGAGTATTATCCGGAAAGCAGATTTTTTAAATATATTGACTTTTCAAACTATAGAGTAACAGCTATACATAAAGGGAATTTTAATCAGTATCTGACAGATAACACAGATTATACACAAGCATACAGTAATGGAAAAGAAATATACAAAAATATTTTCAAAACCGACAGCAACCATTACTTTGATACTATTCTCAAAAAAGATATTATAAACAGTTTGCAGCCCGGTCAAAGTGTTGCTTTAATTATTTTAAACAGTGTTGCATTTCATTCTCCGGATGAAATTAAACAAATAGCAGAAAATGACAATTTATATAACAAAGAACCTTTATTATTTATGGTATTTTCATATATCAAATATAAAACGTTTACAGAATTAATGAAAACGCTTGCTATTACAAGCATTGCAACGAAAGGAAATTGGACATTGGTAAAATTTACAAAACTTAACAATATAACATTAAAATAGCAATTTTTTGCTTGTTTAAACCTCTATATATATGGAAGGTTTCATCGTAGTAGGAAGAAAAATATGAACATAGAGAAAGTTAATTCAGATTTTATTAACAGTACATATTTAACGAAACTAAATGATAGAACCGCAGCTAATAAAGTCGGTTTTACCGGGAATATACCTCAAGCTATAATTGAGAAAGAGATTAATAAACGAAACACTCCGGTATTAAAAGGAATAAACAGATTAAGAAATAATATAGGAGAGTTTCAAGACATTTGCATCAATGCAACAGGAACCGGTCTATTGGCTCCTATATTTATCAAATACAACCCGCTTTCAAAAACAGATGAAGATACAAGAACTTATTCTGCATGGCGTCAACCTGTATCAGCAGTTCTTGCAATAGGTACACAAGGCTTAATAACAATTCCGGTTGTCAAACTTATCAAAAATATGGCAAACAACGGATACTTGAATGAAGAATGCAATCTTACACCGTTTAGGGACAAAACATATATAAAAAAATTAATAAAAGATATGCATCCTGATGCAACCGGCAAACAACTTGATAAATATGTAGATGAATATTTAAAAAGTAACAACGGGGATCTTCAATCAACTATAAATACTCTTAAACAGGAAAATACAATTTATTATACCGTTAATACCTTATTTGACAAACAAAAAAATAAAGCTAACAAATCAGATAATCATACCAAAAGAGTTAAAATGAATCCTAAAAGATATACAGAACTTTTAGATAAAACAGTTGAAGATATGATTAATGCTGAACAAAGTGAGCTTAACAGATGTAAAAATGAAAAATTCACCAAACGCCTGGAAAGAAGCAAATTTTTCAGTACCAACAGTGAAGAAGCTTTGAATTTGTTAAATGATATGAAATCAAAAATTAACAGTTCAGATAACATCCGCGACATAAAAAAACAACTTAAAGCTGAATATAAACAATTAAAAGCCAATAAAGCAAATAAACAGCTTCTCGATATGCTTGAAGAAACAATAGCTCTGACATCTGCCGGTAAAGACAACATGCTTGATAAAGTAAACAAAATGGAAGGCCATGTTCATAAACACATGAACAAATCCCCGGAAGAAGTTGAAAAAGCTGTACGAAAAAGCGTAACAGAACGAATAAAAGCTCATGAAGGCGCAATAGAATTTCTTGAAAAAGTTAAAGATGCAGTAAAAGACGGTAAAACTGTTTCTCAAATAGAGGATATGTTTACTAAAGAAGTACAGGAATATGAAGCTAAAGCTATAAAATTAAACTTTGAGGACAAAAAATCAAGACTTTCAAAAATCAAATTTTCACATGAAGTTGCAAATAAACTGAAAAAACTGACAGAAAAACATATAGAAGGCGTAAAACGTATTTCAACATTAATTGCCGCACTGGCAGTATTACCTGTAAGCTGTTCACTTCTGAACTGGATATACCCAAGATTTATGGATGCAGTATTCCCTAATCTATCCAGCAAGAAACATAATAATGAATCAAAAGAACTGGTTGACAAAGCAACCAAGAACAGCGAGGTGAAATAATGACTATTCTCGCAATAAACCCCGTAAATGAAAACCAAAGTATAAATCAGAAGATTTCATTTAGCGGTCAAGAAGAAAAAGAAAAAAAATCAAAAGCCGCTAAAGTTGCGACTAATGCAATTACCGTGGCTGGTGCTGCAGCCATAGGAGTCTTGGGCTATAAAAAGAACTGGGCTCAAAAAGCTGTTAAATGGCTTTCTGATACAAAATTAATGAAGAATAAAGTATTCCCTAATTACGAAATAGACAATGCAAAATTTATGTCTATGATAGGCGTAACATCAATTGTACTAAAAGACGGATTAGGCTGCTACTTATATGTTAAACAAAGTTTAAATAACAAAAAAATTCCGGAAGATAAACGTAAATTTGTTGCCGCGCTGGATCTTGCAAATGGCGGTTTAATGGTTGGAATGCAATTATTAACATTCTTCACTATTTCTAACAGAAAAGTTCAGGATAAAATCTTTGATAAATTATTCGGCAAAAACTTTACAAGAGCCGCAGACAAAGCTCTAAAAGCCGCATTACAAAAATCCGACAAATTGAAAAATATCGGCGGTCAGGAATTTCACTACGCTCGTGAAGCCGATAAAAAGGGGCTTAAAAATGCATTCAGCTACCTGACTTCACTTGCCGCCTCCACACTACTTGCAAAACGTGTAATTGTTCCGTTTATAGCGACACCTTTAGCCGATAAAACAAAGGCCTGGATGTGCAGAAACGAAAAACCGGCACAAGTAGACAAAGGGACCAAAAATACTTATAACACGGAAAAACCAGCAGCAGAAATAAATTCAGATAAAGTTGCGGAATTAGAAAATAATAATCAAAAAAGCCACAATACAACAAATCTTTTAGAGCAAGCTGTAAATAAAAACTAGTAGTAATTTAAACATAAAAAAAAACAAAACCGCTCATACTAGAACGGTTTTGTTTGATTAAGCTTAAGTCTCAATTCTCTAAATCTTGAAATATCTTCCTGCGTCCGCCCCGATTCCTGGAAAACAGCCTGAGTGGAAGGATGTACCATTAAAACATAATCCATATGAATTTCCAAAAAGTTATATTTTCTAGGAGCTTGATTAGAATTTCGCGGATAAATCTCTGCATTTGTAACAGCCAAAAATCTGCGTTCTTTGTCATTTAACAAATCAGTTAATTCTCGATTTGTATTTGTATATTTAGAAACATGAACAACACCTTTAATATCATGATCCGCCGTTAGTATACAAACCTCTATTGGTACAGTATCTATATTTTTTGCCATTTTGTCCACCTTTAACGATAATAAACTAATTTTACCTATTTAGTTAGAATTTTATTCTCTTTTACAATATTACTACATTATTAAATAAATGTCCATTATGTAAATTTTATTTATTACCGCCTCTTATTCTTCCGCCATAAGCTTCATGGACATCAACTATTGTAATAAATGCTCTCGGATCAATATTTTTTATAATTTCTTTCATTTTTGCAAGTTCCAGTCTTGATACCACACAATAAATTATAACCTTTTCAGACCTTGAATACCCGCCGATGCCATGCAAATAAGTAACTCCGATATCAAGCTTTTCAAGAAGCTCATCCCCTATTTCATAAGCTTTATCACTTATAATTTCAATTGATTTTGCAGAATTCAAACCTTCAAGAACAATATCAATAACTCTGAATGCAATAAAATATGTCAATACAGCATACATAGCCTTATTCCAACCAAAAACAAGACCTGCAGCACCATAAATAAATATATTAAAAAGCATTATCCATTCACCGACAGAAAAACCAAATTTCTTTGATAATACCAGAGACATAATCTCTGTACCGTCTAGAGAACCTTCATTTTTAAGCACCAGCCCGACACCTGTACCTAGAATTATACCGCCAAACACTGTTGAAAGTAATAAATCATGGGTAACAGGCATATGGTGGGTTGTAAAAATATTCAATGCCAGAGAAAGCATTCCGATTGCATAAAAAGTCTGTAATACAAATTTTTTACCTATTTTATTAAATGCAAGAAGGAAAAACGGTATATTTATGAAAAAAATCAATAAGCCAAGATTAATTTTTGTCAAATAACTAACGATTATTGAAACACCAACGATACCGCCGTCAATAATATTATTGGGAACTAAAAAAACTTCTAACGCAAAAGCAGCCACAAACGGACCTACCGTTAAAAAAAACAATTTATTTAAAAATGAAAAAAAACGTTCTTTTTTAGTTAATTTTCTTTCGGGCATATTACACTTAAACCTTTCCGGATTCTTCTTTAGAAGACTTTTTAATAGTCATAAAATTATTAATTTTAAATATAGTTTTCTTATCATCTTCTGATTTATCTTTATATCCGAGAATATTTTCCAAATCCGATTTTAAAGTTACTAAATCCTCGTATTTTTTCAAACTGCCATCTATTGCAACAGAGACATCACCTGTTTCTTCCGAAACAACAAGACAGGCAGCGTCCGTTCCTTCGGTCATGCCAATAGCTGCTCTATGACGTGTTCCGTATTTCCAGCTTAATTTAGGATCTTCGGTCAACGGAAGCAAAACCCCGGCAGAAATAATTTTATCTCCGTTTATTACAACCGCACCGTCATGCAAAGGGGTATTCGGGTGAAAAATAGTTAAAATTAACTCTGTTGACAAATCAGCATTCAATTTTGTTCCGACATCATAATAGGTATTTCTTAAATCACTCTGAAAAACAATTAAAGCACCGGTATGTGATTTAGATAAAAATTTAACACTTTCTATAAGTTCTTTTACAACATCAATTTTCTGATTTTTCGATTTTTCATAACTTGAATTAAATATACGCGTAACAAAATCAACCTGTCCTAAAAAACCCAAAAAACGTCTTAATTCAGGCTGGAATATAACTATTAAACTCAAAGAAACAAGAGTAACAATTGATTTCAAAAACATTCCTATAATTTTTAAATCAATTCTCAGTAATATTTCACTAAAAAACCAGACACAAACAAGAATTAAAATACCCTTAACAAATTTTTCTGAAGAAGTATTTTTAATAAACTTTTTATATAAGAAAAGTAAAAGCCCGGCAAGAAAAACTATCTGGATAAAATCTGACCAATTAAAAGTCAGTTCCAGCGTTCCAATATATTTCAACAAGTAATCTAAAATATCATTTATCATTTTCTTAACCTTTGAGGGATTTCATCATGGGCTATCAAATCTTCAAGTGTCTCTCTGTTTACTATAATATCAGATTGTGAATTATTTACAAGTACCATAGCAGGCTTTTGCACCCGATTGTAATTAGAAGACATAGAATAATTATATGCACCTGTATTGTATACGCAAAGTATATCACCTTCTTCAAGATCCGGCAGTTTGATATCTTTTATTAAAATATCACCCGATTCACAAAATCTGCCTGCAATTGTTACAGATGTAGAAAGTTCATAATCCGGTTTATTTGCAACCTGGGCAAAATATTCTGCACCATACATGGAAGGTCTTGCATTATCTGCCATTCCGCCGTCAACCGCAAAATAAGTTTTACCCTTTGGCACCTGCTTTGAACTCCCGAGAGTATATAAAGTTACACCCGCTGTTGAGATAATACTTCTTCCCGGCTCAATAAATAGTGCAGGCGGTTCAATGTTATATTTTTCAACACATTCATTAAGCCTGTTTATCATAATATCAGCTATCGTATAAACCGACGGAGGACAGTCATTATCAGTATATTTTACGCCTAACCCTCCCCCTGCATTTATTTCATCAAGCTTTAATCCAAACTTTTCATCAATCCGAGCGATTTCTTTTATCAAAATTTCAATTTCATCACCATAAATTGATGTCTCAAAAATCTGAGAGCCGATATGCGCGTGAAGTCCATGAAGACGTAAATTTTTATAATTATTTATAATTAACTCTACAGCTTCATCAATTTGAGTTAAATCAAACCCGAATTTTGAATCCAGATGTCCCGTTTGAATATATTCATGAGTATGACATTCAATCCCCGGAGTAATTCTTAACAAAATATCAGCGGTTTTACCATAAGACTTGGCAATTTCATCTAAAAGCGACAGTTCAAAAAAGTTATCAACAGAAATTCTGCCCACACCAAGTTTTAAGGCAAGAGAAAGTTCATCAAAAGACTTATTATTTCCGTTGAACAGGACTTTAGACATATCAACGCCCGCTTTAAATACTGTATAAATTTCTCCTGAAGAAACAACATCAAACCCGAAACCTTCATTTGACAAAATTGATGAAATCCCCATATTACAAAGAGCTTTAGATGCATACATCATATTAACTTTAGGATACTTTTTAAAGGCATTTTTATAATCATTGCATACAGCTCTTAAAGTATATTCATCAACCACATACAAAGGTGTTCCGTATTTTTCAGCCAAATCAACCAAATCACAACCGCCGATTTCAAGATTGCCGTTTTCATTAATTTTAGTTGTAAGCGGTTTTAATGATTGATTTGTAGTTTCCATTGATGCTCCTTACTTCTTATATTATAAGGATAGCACAACTTTTATTAAATTGAAATAGTCAAAATAAAGTAATTTAACATATTAAAATTTTGGAATCTTGACAAAATATACAAAATCGGAAATAATAAAAAATGATGGAA
>CALUVX010000112.1 GCA_944324295.1 Candidatus Gastranaerophilales bacterium | reverse complement strand
CAATAGTTCCTATCAGCAATGAAAAACATATTGATTTTGCAGAAAAGGTCTATAAAAAGATGCGTGATGCAGGTATAAGAGTAAATCTCGATGACCGCTCAGAAAGCATGAACTATAAAATAAGAGAAAGCTTACAGGATAAGAAAATACCTTATGTTGTAGTAATAGGCGACAAAGAAATTGAAGCAAATTCAGTTGCAGTTCGCGCTCGCGGAATAGGACAAGTCGGAACTATTGGGGTTGACGAATTTATCCAAAAAATTGAAGATGAAATTCATTCCCGCGGTTCAGAATCATTTGCGAAATCGCTTGTAAAAGCTTAAAATCAAAAAAGGAACTTCTTCCGAAGTTCCTTTTTTCTAATCTTGACAAACATTAAAAAATCAGAAATAATAAAAATATAGATTTAATTTTTAGGAGGCAAAATTTATGAATAGAGAAGAGCTGAGAATTACCCCCCCCCGAAAAATCAAGTATAGAAAAAATTTCAGACAAAGGGGTTTACTTATATAAAAATATATGGCATAATAGTAATATGGAACATCACTGTAATAAACACGGATTTACTTTAGCAGAAATTTTGATTACACTTGGAATTATAGGTGTCGTTGCTGCATTAACTATGCCGGCTTTAATTCAAAATTACACAAACAACGTGGCTGAAACAAGACTGAAAAAGTTTTATTCTATTATGAATCAAGCAATTTTACAATCTATTGTTGATAACGGAGAAGTTGAAAATTGGAGTTATTTTAATAATGGTATAAAAGATAATGATGGAAACTACACTAATCAAGCAGATAAAAATGATGAATCTTTCCAAAAGTATCTGGCTCCTTATTTGAAAATTACTCATAAAAAAGAGTCTAAAGATCCTGATGATAAAAAGATTATTCTTTATTTTTTAGCTGATGGAAGTGCTTTTTCATTTCATCCAGAAGAAAATCGTGATATAACTTTCTATCCTAAAAATCCTGAAAAATGTATTGAGAAGGCTAATGTTGGCTTAGCATCAATCCGTGGGATATGTTCTTTTTCTTTTGAATTTTATCCAATAAGCCAATCTGATTATTGGAAATATCTATATAAAAAAGGTCTGGAACCAACCTTATATGAGTGGGACGGTAATGAAAATACACTATATAACGATTGGCAAAGAGGTTGTAATACTAATACCGGTGGTCAATATTGTACAGCAATAATACAAAGAAACGGTTGGAAAGTGCCAAAAAATTATCCGAGAAGAATCAGTTTTTAAACAAGCAAATCGTCATTTTTTACAAAATGACGATTTTATTTATTAGCTTTTCTAACAAAAATAAATCTGTTTACTATATAAAAATTTATTGTATTATGTTTAATATAGGTTATATGTATTTTAAGAGAAGGGGATAAAATGAAAAAACTTATTGTTCTATTAATAACCGTATTATTTGCCAATATTGTAAATGCGGCAGATTTTAACGTATACAAGCTGGATAACGGACAAACCGTTATAATTCAGGAAGTTAAAACAAACCCCATTGTTACAATAGATACCTGGATTAAAACAGGTTCAATTAATGAAAATGACAAAAACAACGGAGTATCTCACTTTCTGGAACACTTGTTCTTTAAAGGTTCAACAAACCATACCCCCGGAGAATTTGATAAAATTCTTGAAACAAAAGGAGCAATTACAAATGCCGCTACAAGCAAAGATTTTACGCACTATTACGTAACAATCCCTTCCAAAGATTTTGACCTGGCACTTGAAATGCACTCAGATATGCTGCTTCATCCTCTTATCCCGCGAAAAGAACTGGAAAAAGAACGTAAAGTTGTTATTGAAGAGATTATGAAAGATGCAAATTCCCCAAATACTCTTGTCTATGACAATCTTATAAATATGCTTTACACAAATCACCCCTACAAAAGAAAAGTTATAGGCAAAGCAGATATAATAAGCACAATTCAACGGGATCAAATATTGGATTACTACAACAGATACTACAATCCATCCAATATGGTTACGGTAATCGTCGGAGACGTTGACGCCGCTTCTGCCATAGAAAAAGTTAAATACGATTTTAACGCAGAATATAAAAAACCTTTAAAACAAAATTACCCGAAAGAAAAAATTCTTACATCACAAGCCAGAAATATTGCATACGCCGATGTTAAATCAGGCTATATGCTGATAGGCTTCAGAGGAACTGACGTCGATGCTAAAGATTCTTATGCTCTGGATGTACTTGCAACAATTCTTGGAGACGGACGTTCATCCGTATTTTACAGAACTATAAAAGAACAAAAACAGCTTGCATATTCAATCGGGGCCGCAAATTCAGGTTTTAAAGACGATGGGATTTTCTATATCTCTGCAAACTTCATCCCGGATAAATGTCAAAAACTTGAAGCTACCATTTTCGAAGAAATTCAAAATGTTCAAAAACATGGTGTAACAGAAGAACAACTGAACCTCGCAAAAAATATTATTGAACGCGATACATATTATGCCAGAGAATCAATTTCAAATATTGCAAGCGAAATAGGTTATACATTTGTTACAACTGATGACATAAAATATTATGAAAATTACATAGACAACATAAAAAAAGTAACAACTGATGATGTAAAAAGGGCTGCAAATAAGTATCTCGGCAAAGAAAAAAGTGCAGTATCAATAGTTTTACCTAACTCTGATAAAGAAGTACAGATTTCAAATGTTACTGAAAAAAACACACAGCCCGCAAAACTTATAAGCGAAAACGAAAATACACAAAAATACGAACTTTCAAACGGAGCAACTCTACTTTTGACCCCGAACAAGGTCAACGACATTGTTGCAATTAGCATATTTTCAAAAGGCGGGAAATTCACGGAAACTATTCCGGGGACTGCAGAACTGACAGCTTCAGTACTTACAAAAGGGACGAAAAAATATTCTTCTCTTGAACTTGCACAAATTTTGGAGGACAACGGAATAAAAGTTGTTCCGTCAGCTAAAGCAGACAGCTTTTCCATTACTGTGCTCACAACAAAAAATGAATATGACAAAACACTTGGAATATTGAATGAAATTATAAACAATGCAGCTCTTGATGATTACGAAATAGAAAAATCAAGAACAGATATGCTTAATTCTATAAAAAAGAGCAAAGATATCCCGCTTAATCTCGCGATAGACAACTATAAAACTTATATATTTGAAAATACACCTTACTCAATTTCCGACAAAATTCTTGAAAAAACATTACCGCAAATTACCCAGGAAGATATAAAATCTTACTATGATAAAGCATTTTTCCCACAAAATGTAGTAATCTCAATAAACGGAAATGTTGATAAAGATAAAACTATTGAAGAATTTTCAAAGATTTTTAACAATAAAAAAGGTGAAAAATTTGACTATACCAAATATTCAATTCCCTCATTAAAAGAAGGGAAAAAAATTACAACATCTGTTAAAGATCTGAAAACCGATTGGATTATAATAGGCTGGCAGACAGCAGGAGCTCTTGAACGAAAAGACTATGCAACATTACATGTTATAGATTCTCTGCTTGGTGCAGGAATGAGTTCTCGCTTATTTAAAAATCTGCGAGACAAAGACGGACTTGCATACCAGCTCGGCTCTCAATATTCTCCAAATATTTTAAAAGGTGCATTCATCGTTTACATCGGAACAAACCCCGAAAATCTTGATTATGCACAACGCCGCATGCTTGAAGAAGTATTCAGGCTTAAAAAAGAATTTGTCGGCTCAAAAGAATTACAGGAAACAAAAGACAAACTTTTAGGCCACTATATAATCGGACAGGAAACAAACCTTGATAAAGCAACTACAATAGGCTGGTTTGAAGCATCGGGCAGAGGCTATAAATTTGACGATCAATACGCACAATTGATAAACAGTGTTACAGAATCTGATATCATAGAAGTCGCAAATAAATACTTTAATAACAATTATGTTTTATCAATAGTAAAACCTTAATAAAAAACGGTATAATTTTTTTTAGTCATCCTGAACTTGTTTCAGGATCTGATAGAGATGCTGAATTAAATTCAGCTTGGCAAAATTATACCGTTTTTTAATGTTTAAAATATATTAGCCAAACAAATCTTGTAATTTTTTTGCTTTTTCGGCTATACGGGCTTCTTTTTCCGTTGTCATTTGCGTTTGATAAGCTTTTTGTGCTGCCTTTGCATCCACATCTTTTGCAATTTCTCTTGCATTAAATAATTTTTGCATTAACGGATGCGGTTCGGCGACATCTAGGAACATTTGGGGGTTATTATATATAACGTGGTAAACATATTCTCCACCATCAAGTACATACTGCAAATCTTTATTATTTGTATTCGGCATTGCTACAGGAAGACGCTCAGATACTGAAAGTTTATCAATCATTACATTCTCTCCATCATAAACAACTTCCGTTTTAAGAGAATTTATAGGAGCAATTAAATCTTCCATTACATGTTTATTTGTTGCCGAATTTGTTTCTTCTAAAAAAGTCGCAAGCTTTCTTGCGCCATCACCTTTTAATTTAAAAGCCATACCAAATGATTGAGAGGTATTATTTTGTACCGGACTTACGTTCATATAGATTTCCTTTCTGCTTTTGTAAACTACACACATCAACCATAAAACTCGTAAAAACTATAAATTCCCCCCCCCCGAAATTGTTACAAATCGTTACATAACAAATATTATTATTAGTATCATCTGCTCTTTAAGAGAAGATGATACGAGGGCAAGAGGATAGGAAGACAGGAGGGCAAGCTAATATCGGTGCGCTTAGCGCACGAAATATTTTCAACAATTACTGCTTAACGAAACAACAACAGAACGAGTGCTGTCTGAGCGGTAAAATGAGATCCTGAAACAAGTTCAGGATGACAAATATATAGCGAGTTCACTCGTTTCGGGTTGAGTTTAGCAGTAATTAAACGGTTAGCGCGTTTTTCTTTCTTGTCCAGTCTTCTTTCTCGTCTTGCATTATCGGCCTTAAATGGGACTTCCGGCAAGGCTCATCGCCTTGACCGTACGCCCTCTGCCGACAATGCGCTTTGCGTCGCTCAAAAAGAAAGAA
>CALUVX010000111.1 GCA_944324295.1 Candidatus Gastranaerophilales bacterium | reverse complement strand
AGGATAAAAGTTGCTTACACCTATTGCTCTTGCCTTACCATCTTTATACGCTTTTTCCATGGCACGATAAGTACCGTAATAATCTCCAAACGGCTGATGAACTAAAAGCAAATCCACATAGTCAGTTTGTAGTTTTTTCAAAGACTCATCAATTGATTTTGCAGCTTTTTCTTCACCAGCATTTGCAATCCATACTTTTGTTACAAGGAAAAGATCTTCCCTTTTTATACCGGATTTTATTATTGCACTGCCAACGCCTTCCTCATTATAATAAGCCTGAGCAGTATCAATCAATCTATAACCGGTATCAATTGCATCCCTTACACATCTTTCACATTCAGCAGGGTCAACCTGAAAAACGCCATAACCTAAAATCGGCATTTCCACACCGTTATTTAATTTAATCGTTTCCATATTTTTTCTCCTTTATTTTAAAACTTATCATTTGAGAGCTGCTATCAGTCAAGCATTATCTTATAAAATTTGTATATTCAACCTCTTCCTGTTCAGGCGGGTTTATACCTGCTTTTTGGGCAGCTTCCTTACATTTTAAATAATAAGCCATATTTTTGGCCAAAATTCTCATATTCTGCATACCTTCTTTATCCTGCTTAACTTCCTCTGGATTTTGACCATGAACCATATTCCAATATCTACCCGAAATTATCGGCATCTGGTTAATTTGAAAATATTTATTTAACTGATCCAGAGTTGCGGTTGTACCTGCACGTCTTGCGGAAACTATAGCAGTACCGGGTTTATGTCTGAAAGAATCATGTCCGAACATATAATCCGTAAAGAAAGCCCTATCTAAAAATGGTATCAAACCACCGGCAGATGAACCGTAATGCACAGGAGAACCGATTACATAACCATCAAATTCTCTTGCATGTTCCAAAAATTCATTAACCTTGTCATTAATTACGCATCTTCCTATTTTACCGCAAGCACGACACGCCCTGCAGGGAGCTATCGGCTCTTTTCCAATATAATATATTTCTGTTTCGATCCCTTCATAATTCAAAGTCAAAGCTATTTCATTTAAAGCAGTATATGTACAGCCTTTTTCATTTGGTGATCCGTTTATTAATAATACTTTCATTTATAACGCCTCCTATTTTAATTTGCCATATTCAATATCGGAAACTTCTTCAAGCCATTCTGTAGAGGCTCCTTCTGCGGGAACAGATATTGCTATATGAGAAAACCAGCTGTCCTTTGCCGCGCCGTGCCAGTGTTTAACCTCTGCCGGAATATTTACGACATCCCCCGGCTTTAATTCTCTGGCAGGTTTTCCCCATTCCTGATAATACCCTCTGCCCTCAGTTACAAAAAGAATTTGGCCTCCTTTGTGGTGAATATGCCAATTATTACGGCATCCTGGTTCAAATGTAACATTTACAGAAGCCACACCGTCTTTAGTCAAAGGATTCAGATAGCTTTCCCCGATAAAATATTTTGCATTAGCAGTATTTTCTCCGCCCAGACCAAAATCTCCACCTTTATATACAGAGCTTGTTAATTTTAGAATTTCATCAACCTGTTCATCCGTCAAGCCGTTATGTTTGCCGACATTAATATGTGAATTCAATTGAGGCTCTATACCATTTATTGTTGATAAAAATGCGATTGTTGCAACTTCTCTCTCCTGATAAGAAAGTACTCCTCTTGCAAAAATATCAGCGAATAAATGTTCTTTTAAATATTGATCTATTGCGGGAGCAAATTCATATATTCCGCCTTTTATATGACTTCCGGTAAGTTTAAATTGGACATTATCACCGTAAGCAAATTTATCTGTATCTTTTGGCAACACTTTACCTTCTTCGCCCAATTTATCACCATCTCTTGATTCTACAACTCTTTTAAAAGCATTCAACCCGTTTAAGCTTCTTGGAAAACCACAATAAGCATAAGCCTGCACCAAAATTTCTTTAATTTCGTTAACCGTAAGTCCTTCATCAAGTCCTTTATTTAAAGCTTTTTCAAGATTTTCCATATCACCTTTTGCAGTGTATGATGAAATCATTACTATATTTTGTTGTTTCTTAGTTAAAATATCTTTTGCCATACATTTTTCTCCCATAAAAATTCCTGATGTAATAATCAACCCAATCAGTATAATCAATAATTTTTTCAACTTCATTCGCAACCTCATTTTTTATATAAACTGCCACATTATAATTATTTAACTTTTTTGGGATTTTTTGAAGACCTTTTTCTACCTTTTTCTTATCTAATTCTCTCACATTAATTTCACAAATTTCTATATTTGGGTTATAATAAAAGAAGGAGGTTATGTGTGAAATCCAAATATGATGAAATCAGAGATATAATATTAAAACATATCCCGGGTGTCGGGAATTATCCAACTTCCATTGATGGTGTAAGAATCGTACGCAGAGATAATACAACAGAATTTCTAAAATGTTTTTATAATCCAAGCTGCATTTTGGTCTTGCAAGGTTTAAAACAAATGCTTTACGGAAATGAAAACATTGTCTACACCAAAGGCCAGTATGTAGTTTCATGTACTGATATCCCTGTTTCCAGCAGAGTGGCGGAGGCAAATCCGGAGGAACCGTTTGTGGTATTGATTCTTGAACTTAATTCCAATTTAATTTCAAATCTCATTTTGGAAACAAAATTACAGAATACTGCCAATACGGATGGAAAAGCTTTAGCAATCGCAAACACAGATGAAGAATTATTGGATGCTTTTTACAGGCTTGCACAACTTTTAGATAAATCCGAAGCCGAACAACAAATTCTGTCGCCAATTATAATAAAAGAAATTTATTTCAGATTATTGACCGGGCCTCTCGGAAGTCAGCTTCGTCTAATAAATACAAATGGCACACGTTCAAACCAAATAGCAAATGCAATTTCATTTATAAAAGAAAAATATAACGAAAAACTAAATATGGATGAAATTGCACAAAAAGTAAATATGGCACCTTCATCTTTTTACAGAAATTTTAAAAAAGTTACCCAGGTAAGCCCGTTGCAGTATCAGAAACAGTTAAAACTTAACGAAGCACAACGGTTGATGCTTTCCGGTAACTATGATGCGGCAACAGCAGGATATGAAGTTGGCTATGAAAGTCCGACTCAATTCAGCAGGGAATATAAAAAGATGTTCGGAAATCCTCCGCTTAAAAACATAAAAGAATTAACGGCTGTATAAAAAAAGAGTTTGCAGAGTTTAATTACTGCAAACTTCTTTTTATATTAAGTTAAAAAATTTATTTTTTAACTATTTTTGTACCGCCATAAACTTCTGACATCTCCATTTTGTTCAATGCCTCATCTATTTTGCCGACTTCATCCGGAGTCAACTCTATATCCGCAGCCCCGGCATTTTCCTTTAGCCTGTCAAATTTTCGTGTCCCAGGGATAGGAGCAATATACGATTTCTTACAAATCATCCATGCAAGAGAAATCTGTGCGGGTGTTGCATTTTTTTCTACTGCAGTCGCTCTTATAAGTTCAAATAATTCACGGTTAGCATCATAAGCTTGCGGCTTAAATTGCGGCATCGCTGAACGATAATCTTTCTTGTCAGTAAATACAGTTTCCTTATTGTATTTATTTGAAAGAAGACCATTTGCCAGCGGACTGAAGGGGACAAACCCTATGTTTAAGTCTTCAAGAACGGGGAATAAAGATTCATATTTACGATACATCATATGATATCTATTTTGAATTGCCGTTACCGGACAAACTTTATGAGCTTTTCTTATTGTTTCTTCCACCGCCTCAGAAAGCCCCCAGTGAAGAATTTTGCCCTCATCAATCAGTTCCTTCATAACACCCGCAACATCTTCAATCGGAATATTTTCATCAAGCCTGTGCTGATAATACAAATCAATATAATCAGTCTGTAAACGCTTTAAAGAACCCTCAACCGATTTTCTTATTGTCTCGGGACGTGAATCCGGGATAAGAGGAAGCGGTACTGTTTTAGAAGAATAATCAAAACCTATTCCGAATTTTGTCGCTATTACAACTTTATTTCTGTAAGGTTTCAAAGCTTCCCCGACAAGACTTTCGTTATGATGCGGCTCATCAGGAGTACCGTAAATTTCAGCTGTATCAAAAAATGTATAACCCAAGTCAACAGCTTTTGCAAGAAGTTCAATCATTTCTTTTTTATCAGATACTTCTCCATAAGCATGGCTCATTCCCATACATCCCAAACCTACAGATGAGACTTCCAAATTTCCGATTTTTCTGTACTTCATAAATCTTCCTTTTAATTCTATAATGCATTTCTCAATATTGTTTTAATATCATCAGCTGTCATAACTTTATATGCACTTTCTGATACAAAACAGGTTTCAGCAATTTTATCCAATTCTTCAGCGTTAGTTACTCCAAGTTCGCTTAACTTTGTTGTTGCACCTATATTTTTAAAGAATTCTTCAAGTTTATCAATTCCTTCAAGTGCAATTTCTTTATCGGTTTTGCCATCCGGATTAACACCGAATACATTGGTTGCAAACTTTTTAAATTTAGATAAACCGTAATCCATAATATGTCTGTAATAACTCGGTGAAATTGCAGCCAGTCCCATACCATGGGTTACATCATAATATGCACTTATCTGGTGTTCAATATTATGAACCTCCCAATCACCTTTTTTAGAACAGGATAAAAGTGTATTTAATGCAAGAGATGCAGCCCACATAATGTTGCCTCTTGCGTTGTAATCTTCAGGATTTTCGACACTGATATAAGCATTTTTTATAATATTTTTCATCAATGCTTCTGACAAATCATCCGAAACATTATCTTCATCTGATTCAGAGAAATATTGTTCCATAATATGACTCATCATATCGCAAATTCCGCTTACCATCTGGAATTTAGATAATGAGAAAGTATATTTCGGGTTCAGAATAGAAAAAGCGGGAAGCATATTTGGATAAACTACACCTGTTTTAATTTTTACATCTTCATTTGTAATAACAGAACCGCCGTCCATTTCTGAACCTGTTCCGACCATTGTAACGACAGTTCCATACGGAATCATTTTTTCAGGAATATTATAGTTCATATAAAAGTGTTCCCAAAAATCAACATCATTAGCAGCACCCATTGAAACTGCTTTAACACAGTCCATTGTTGAACCGCCGCCTACTGCAAGGATAAAGTCAACATTATTATCTCTTACAAGTTTTATTCCCTCTCTAACCTTAGCAGCTGTTGGATTAGGCATAATTCCCGAAAATTCTACAACATTTTTGCCCGCATCTTTAAAGATTTTCATTAACTCATCATAAAGACCGATTTTTTTAATCGCACCTTTACCGTATGCAAGCATTATTGTTTGTCCGTAATGTTTTAATTCCTCTTTCAAATTTTCTAGTGCACTTTTACCAAAGTACATCTTTGTCGGGTTGTGAAAAATAAAATCATATTGCATATTTAATCTCCTTCTTTATAAAAACATAAATTATTGTAATACCTGATAGCAGCTATCAGTCAATAGTTATTTTAAAATAATAATAATAAACTGTTTTATTACAGAAAGCGGGGTATCATTAAACCCCGCTTTACCTTTTTATTCTAAAATATACGGATTTTTCCTGAACTAATTCTAAAATTCACGAGCCTTAACGGAACCAAGTTTGTGAATATCCTCATCAGTTCTGTTGCCGTAAATCGTAATTTTGCTCAACTCTGTTTCTATGTTGTTGAATTCTTCATCAGTCAGTACAACATCAGCAGCACCGAGGTTTTCAACAACCCTTTCATCTTTTCTCATGCCCGGAATCGGCACTACATGAGGATATTTATGAAGCATCCAAGCAAGAGATAATTGAGCCGGAGTTACCCCTTTTTTATCTGCAACAGCGTGCAGCAAATCCAAAAGCGGCTGGTTCTTTTCAACATTTTCAGGATTAAATCTTGTGATAACCCGTCTTACATCATCGCCTTTATATTCGGTATTCTTGTTATATTTCCCGCTCAAAAAACCGCTTGCCATTGGCGAAAAAGCAACAAAACCAATATTCAGCTCCTGACAGGCAGGGATAACATCTTTTTCAAACATTCTTTCCATCATAGAGTATTCACTCTGTATAGCCGTTAAAGGTGTTACTGCATGAGCCTTTCTTATCTGTTCTTCCGTTGACTGCGACTGGCCCCAGGCACGAATTTTACCTTCTTTTATAAACTCACCCATCCACTCGGCAACTTCTTCAACATTACTGTCTAAAGGAACTCTGTGCTCATAATAGATATCAATATAATCGGTCTGGAGTCTTTTTAAAGAGTCATTCAAAGCGTTTGTAACCCCTTTTTTGCTTAATTTCCCATCCGGGATTTCCTGTCCCGGCTGAAAAACAGGTACAAATTTTGTTGTAAGAATAATTTTATCTCTAAACGGTTTTACAGCTTTGCCGACTAATTCTTCATTTGTATAAGGGCCATAAGCCTCAGCAGTATCAAACAAAGTACAACCCAAATCATAAGCCTTGTGCATTAATCTTATTGATTCTTCTTCCGGAGGCAAAGCGCCATAACCATGGCTAAATCCCATGCAGCCCATGCCGACAGCACTAACTTCAATATCTCGTAATTTTCTGTATTTCATTTCCAAAATCCTTTCTTTTTACTTAATAATATAATGTAACAACATGGCCTTTAACTGTAATGAACAAAACTTTTCAGTCCAGTCAAGCGGTTCGAATTTCCCGTCCGACATACACCAGCAGGTCATCATTCCATAAAGCTCGCTGATTAATATATGAGTAAGAAGCTCCACAGGAGTATCCTTTTTTAATTCTCCTTTTTTAACAGCACTGTTAAGAATATTTTTCAGCATATCAACATCATAAGCCCACTTTTGCCTATCTTTATTATCAGGAGCATTAGCCGGATCCAAAACATCCCTTGTCCACTGACGGCATACATTTATACCGCATGATTCCACGCATTCCATAAAACGATTAAAGTAATGGGTAAGTTTATCAATAATCTCTAAACCATCCATTTTTTCGACTTCATCTGCAATTTCTCCAAACGGGGCTCTGCTTATGTCAAGAACAATGTCTTCTTTTCTTTTAAAGTAAGTGTAAAACGTCCCTTTTGCGACACCGGCTTTCTTTGTAATATCCTCAACATTTATTGAATCAAATCCCTTCTCTTTAAGAAGTTCCAATCCTGCCGTTATAAGTTTTCGTTTTGTCTCCTGTGCTGCTTTTTGCCTTTTATTCATATATTACTCCTATTTATATGATTATAATACAATATTATTGACTAAAAGTCAATGACTATAAGTCAATAATTTAATTATTTTTACATTTTTTATATGGTATAATTTAATTTATGAAAATAGGAATTATCGGTTTAGGCCTTATCGGCGGCTCATTATTTAAGGATTTAAAAGCGGAATATGATGTAATTGCCGTATCACATTCTCAAATTGGGGATAAAATATATAAATCTTATGATATTTTGAAAGATAGAGATTTAATTTTTGTATGCACACCAATGAACAAAACTCTTGCAGTGCTCGATGAATTGGAAAATATAATACGCCATGAAACAGTGGTTACAGATGTTTGCAGTTTGAAAAAATTTGTATCGGAAAAACAAAGACCATATAACTTTATTCCCTCTCATCCCATGGCAGGAACAGAAAAAAAAGGTTTTGAAAACTCATTTGAAGGTTTGTTTAAAGGAGCAAAGTGGGTTGTCATTGAAAGGCAAGAGGGCAAGGAAACCAAAGGTCTGAATTTGTTGCTTGAGATTATTAATTTTGTCGGGGCAAAACCTGTTTTTACATCTGCAGAGGAACATGACAAAGCTGCTGCAATGATTTCACACATGCCAATGGTAATTGCACAGGCTCTAATGCTGGCGGCAAAAGATAATCCGCTTGCATTAGAAATTGCTTCCAGCGGTTTTCGCGACATGACACGTCTTGCACTCTCAAATGAAGAAATGGCCTGTGATATGGTTAATATGAACCACAAAAATATTGAACACAGTATTTTAAAACTGTATAAGGCGGTAGGGGAACTCCTGAACAGTAACTATCCCCAAACAATTACCGAATTGAAAGAAGTCCGCTCAAAAATGTTTTAATTAATCATTGTGTTAACATTTAATGTTATTGTATGAAATTGAGAACATTTAAATTAAAAGCTGTCAAAATTATCAAAGAAATTTAAAATTTTGAATTCATGTCCGTCCTTTTTTATACGATTAATCCCCTGTAAATAATTAATTTTAAAAGCTTCTTCAATGCTTCTTTGTCCATTAAATGCATTATTCTGTATAAAACTTAAATCATCTTTAAGACTGCTTGTATAAAAATCTAAATTTCCATGTTTTCTGTATTCATACTTCGGAATAAAGGAAAACTTTGTTCCTTTACTATCAACAACATACGCCTTTTTGACTCCCCTTTTAACATTATTTACAAAATCAGTTAAGGAAAAAGGACGGGAATTTTTATTAACTTCACAAAGCTCTGAATAATCCCAAACATCATTTGCTACAAATTGTCTTGGATGATTGTGTATTGTTATAGAATTCTTAGCAAGATCTGAAGGCATAGGACAATGAGTGCTGGAGTTATAAGTACCAAAATATTTTATTTTTCCATCGGCAGACAGTATAACACTCTTTTCAACTCTGGAATTTTTTATATCATTCATTATCTTATTTGACACTAATTTTTCATACCTGTTCTTGACTATAAAGTCAATTTTGTCTTCATCAGACATTTTATTCCATAGAGACGGAAATTCATTTTTGTGTTCTTTTTCAAACTTATTTATAAAATATTTAGAATCGCTCAAACTACATTTTTTCTTGGTTAAACGACGAAAAGGAGTATATTTTTCAAGCACATCATCATTAACGTTCGGATATTTACGAGCCGTCCCGAAACGATGAATGTCATCAAATTGTTTTTTAAGGTACTTTTCCGGTTTATTTGAAAATGATTTTATAAACGCCGAAAAAGTCTGAATTTTTAACATAAAATATTTCCCCTTATTTTAATAAAGT
>CALUVX010000110.1 GCA_944324295.1 Candidatus Gastranaerophilales bacterium | reverse complement strand
ACTCGGAGGTAAAAGTCCGGTTATAATTGATAAAAATGTAAATTTAGAGCAGGCTGCCAGAAAAATTGCTTGGGGAAAATTTTTAAATGCGGGACAGACTTGTATTGCTCCCGACTATGTTCTTGTTCCTGAGAACTTGAAAGATGAATTTACAGATTTACTGATAAGCTCAATAAAATCATTTTACGGGGTACTCATTCAGGAAAGCAGAGATTACGGACGTATAATTGATACGGACGCTTTTAGAAGGCTCAAAGAAATTATTCAAAAAGAATCACAAAATATTTTATATGGCGGAGATACTGATGAATGCGGGCTTTATATTGAACCGACAATTCTTTCTGTACAATCTTTTGATAATCCTTCTATGCAGGAAGAAATTTTTGGCCCGATTTTGCCCGTTATGAGCTATTCAAATTTGGATGATGTGATTTTTAAATTGCGAGAAATACCAAAACCTCTTGCACTATATGTGTTTGCAAAAGATAAAGAAGTGTATTGGAATATTATAAAAAGTTTATCATTCGGAGGAGGAGCAGTAAACGACACTATTCAGCATACATCTAGTCTTGAAATGCCTTTTGGCGGTGTCGGATATTCGGGAACAGGTAAATATCACGGAAAGTATACTTTTGATACTTTTACTCATTTAAAAAGTATTTTGGTGCGTAACCCTGAAATTGATATGAATATTATGTATCCGCCTTATTCTGTTGAAACTATAAAAAAGATAAAGAAATTTTTTGCATAAAAAAGCCCGTTTTAACGGGCTTTTTTATTATTTACTTAATAAAGTAAGTTTTTCTCCTACGTTTTGTTTTTCTTTATTCACCTGCGAGTAAGGTTTTGATACAATATTGTACTGCGGATTGTAAAGAACCTTTCTGCCTGTAAAGCTTGGATCATGATAAAGAATTAACGTACTGTCTTTAAATTTAATAGGACTTCCGTCCGGGCCTGTAATCTGATTTTTTTCATTTACATAATAGTATTTAGTTTTATCATTTTTATCTGCATTTTTGAATTTAAGTCCTGATTTAAGTCCGCCTCTTAAACCGGCTTTGCCACCGCGGGCTTCATTAAGGTCAATACACTTCATTGTGAGTTCAGCAGGATCATAATATTTGTCAAATGTATGATTCAAACCTGCCGTATTAAATACCGAAATTGTCATTCTGCCGTCAGGGCTTTGTCTCAGCAGTGCTGATACCTGGGTATCACCTTCTTCAACTCTATCGAGATTTTCCGGAGTTTTATTAGTATCATCTTTGTAGACTTCATATCTATAGTGAGCATTTTGTTCTTTAAGTGCAAACGGAGCTCCGTCATTTAACGGTTGAAGTTCCGGTCTGTTTCTTAAAGCAAATGCATCAAGCATATTATTTTTAAATCTTTCAATAAAAGGTTTGTAATCCGGACTCGAAGAATCGGCCCATTCATTATGGATTACGTTACGGTTTTGAAGGTAAACGTTTTTGGATGTTGTTTCAAAACCGGTAGAACCAAGTTCATCACCTGCAAATAATGTCGGATTACCTACAAGTGCAACAAGGAATTTTGTCTGCCCGAGAAGTTTTGACATTGCAGGATCAAGTATTCTTTCTAATGTTTTGTCTTTAAGTTTTTTGCGTTCTTCAGCAGTTAACGGAGGCTGGTTTACTCTGTCTTCATAACCGCCCTTATCCTTTTTCCATAGATAATCCATTTCATCTAAGACAATATCAAGAGCAATATTATAATCTTTTGTACCAAACCCGTCTGTTTCAAAAACTTTTCCTTCATGGTAGCCGTTAGATATATTTTTTAAGGCTTCAACCATTTTGTTATATACGTAATTTTTTCTTTTTTCAGAAAAACCTACGCTTTCTTTAGCTTTCCCCATACCGCTTGCTATTGATTCGCATTTCGCAATTGTAATATTGCTTACTCTGTCGAAATCATAGTTAGCAACAGCTTTTTCATCTATATTTTCTCCGTATTTTATTCCGTTGAGAATTCTGTATGCTCTTTCGCGGTATTGTTTATTTGCGGGTTCAGTTAAATCTGTATAAACTAAATCCATATCCATGGCAAATCCGTCCAGTGCACGGCATTTATCATGGTTACCGGCAAATGTGTAGGAATATATTAATGATTCAAGAGAGCCTGAATTTAGATAGTTATCCCCTCCTATTAATTTATCAATAATTGTATTACCCTGATTAGTTCCTTTATCTGGACTATTTTCTCCATCAAAATCAAACAATTTCCCGAATATTTTTGTGATGTCAGAAGAAAAATAATCATAGTTAGCAAAGGTTGTAAAACCAGTTTCATTAAGCAGTTTTCTCATTGCTTCATTTCGATTGGCAAATCTTTCACCTGATTTTTGTTTATAATGAATATTTCCTTTTTCATCAACAAAGTCAACGTACTTGTCGAAATCATATAAAGTACCTAGATCAGTAACTTCTGCGGCTATATATGCAGCAGGATGATATTGACGTATACCCTCGCCGAATTTTGACCAGAAATCAATAATTTTGTTCCAGGTATATTTAAAGTCAGTTTTAGAGTTTTTCAAAGATTCAATATCAGCAATATCTTTTGTTGCGTCAATTCTCCAATCCAAACCTGCATCAGTTCTGTCCACAATCATTTCAGCAAGTTTAAAACTGTTTAAATCTGTGCCCTTTATTGATTTCCATAATGCACTTGCTAATTTTTCTTTATCTTTAGGAGATATATGATTAATTCTTCTTCTAATTTTATTTATAAGAATTTCTGCTTCATCTTCCGGGGAGTCTGCAATAATTCCCATACCGGTTAAAGAAGTTTGTTTCAATGCATTATAATCGTATGTCAGTTCTCCTGTTTCCTGATCATAAGAGAATTCAGCTTTCGGATCAACAGCTTTTATTATTGCAAATCTCGCAATTTCAGATGTCAGAATAGGAATTACATATTTGCCGTAAGGTGTTGCATTCCCGTATTGATCATGCAGCTTTTGATTATCCGGAAGTTTGGATTCAATACCTGCCAGAATTTCTTTGGCCAAATTCTTCATTTCTTTTGTATACATTTTATCGGTTAATTCATAGATGTCTTCATTTTCTGCATCAAAATGTTTCTCGGTATCTATAAATAATTCATATCTTGATACACCGATTTGATCTTTTGTGTTAGCTCTTTTCGTAACATAGGGAGAGCTTAATACACTAAGAATATCATCACCTACTTCAATAGAATCCAAAGGAACATCCATAAGACCTTCTACAATAGAATCTTCATAAGATTCAACGGAATCCATTCCGTGAAGCTTGTAACTGTTATTTCTGCTATTTTTTATTGTATTTTTTACTATTTCTTCGGTAACATCAAGATCTTTCGGGAATACATTTCCGTCGGACTGCTGTTTAATAAGATTATATATTTCATGAGGGCTGCTATTTTGTATATTTCTTAAATGTTGAGCTGCATTAAGGTTTAAAATCTGGTTTGTTTTTCTTGTCCAGTATTTAGCAGAAGTTACTGCATAATCCTGTACTTGCATATTTTTACGACTTATTAAATCTGATATCCTTGCACGTTTATCAGGATCCGCAATATTTTTTAATGTCTGAGTATTGGAATGTGATTGTACATAATTCAATTTTGCAATATCAGGGTTTGCATCCCAGGTATAGAAACCGCTTTCGTGTTTCCCATCTAAACCGAAGTATTCAAATTGGGTTACAAATCTTGTTCCTTTACCGCTGTAAAGATTAATTCTATCTTTTGGATCAACACTTTTATTATATTCGTTAAGTTTTTCAATATTCTTTTTATAAGTATCAGGGTCAATTCTGAAGCTGTAAGGTATTACAGTGTCATTATGATTATTTATGTCAAGGTAATTTTTATCAAATTTTTTATAAGCATCAATTAGTTCCTGATTTGAATAAGCTGCGGCATTAACAAGTCTGTCATCATAAATTTGCAGATATGTCGGTTTTTTTCTGTCATATTTCTGTGATACTATATCTACTTTACCGTTTTCTCTCTGAACAAATTTGTATGGGGAATTAACAAGTCTATGTGTAACATGTTCTGTTCTCTTACCAAAAACACCCAGACTAAGCGGGCCGTCTTGGAGTCCGGAGATATTAAACCAGTAGAAATAAGGAGATTTATCACCCCATTTTAAAATATGCTGGAAGTGAATACCTTCAAGACCTTCGTTTACATAAGCTCCGTCAGATACTAAATTTATTCCTTTTGCAAACAATTTTTTCTGTAAAGATGTGTAGTTGTTAATATTTCCAAGAGAATGAGCCATTTGAAGACAGTTTTTGTTCCAGTAAGAATGTGCAGTGAGACTGTCATCTGTGAAAAGCGGAAGTGTGATTATTCTTTTGAACATATTAAGTTTGCCGTCTTCTACATCTTTTTCTATACCTGCAAGTGAACCTCCGACTTTATTAGCAAAGTTTTTAGAAGATTGCAAAATATTTACAATTTCATCTGTGTCTCTCATTTGTATATTGTTATCCTTATCATATTTCCAGATAATATTGTAGTTATCCGGAATAATAAGTTTCATTGCTCCGCCTTTTCTTACCATAGGAGATTTGTCCGTAACGATATTATAAATATCGTACGGTTCTTTTGCTGCGGTTTCATTTATTACATTCCCTGCATCAACCAGATAAATAGGCTTATCATGTGTATTTTTCGGATAAAGTTTATAGTGATATGCGAAAGGCTGATCAAGAGCCAGGTTATAATCTCCTTGCAGGTCAACTTTTGTGGCTTTCCCGCTTTCCAATTTTATACCGTATTCTTTATTGTCTGAGTCATCATCCATTGAATCAAGTGATTCAAGAATATTGGTAACATAGTAGTTGTTATTATTATCCTTTTCAACAGAATACAATTCCAGATAACAGTCGTATTTGCTGTCATCATACGCGTAGTTAAATTCATAAATTCTGTTTCCGTGGTTGTCTTTTGTAGGTTTATAACCCTCAAAATTAATTTTATTGCTCTTACCGTTGCTATTAAGCTGATTTAAATTTAAATTAACTTTCACTTACACTACTCCTTACTACTAAATTTATAACTCAACTGAAGAATTTTTTTTGACATAGTATAAGATATTATTAAGAAATTTTTACAAAAAAAGATAAAAATAGTATTCTTTGATATAATTTCTGATGAAAAAGGAGAAAATAAATGCAAATTATGGATATGAAATGCGATATTAAAGATATAAATTTGGCTGAACAGGGTAAAAATCAAATTGAATGGGCATTTAAAGATATGCCTGTTTTAAAACAAATCCAAGAAAGATTTATTAAAGAACAACCGTTTAAAGGTTTGAAATTATCGGCCTGTGTACATGTTACAAAAGAGACAGCTGCTTTATGTGTTGTAATGAAATCCGGAGGAGCAGATGCTGTTCTTGTCGCTTCAAATCCTCTGTCTACCCAGGATGATGTTGCTGCAGCTTTGGTAAAATACTATGACATTCCGACATTTGCTGTTGCAGG
This sequence comes from Candidatus Gastranaerophilales bacterium, assembly GCA_944324295.1. Classification (GTDB taxonomy): domain Bacteria; phylum Cyanobacteriota; class Vampirovibrionia; order Gastranaerophilales; family Gastranaerophilaceae; genus Stercorousia. The sequence continues at coordinate 20,343 of CALUVX010000110.1, read as the reverse complement.
AGAATCTGTTGAGCAATATAAAGCACATATTCAGGAAGCATTAAATCATAATCCGGATATTATCATTGATGACGGATGCGATATTGTGTCTACAATTCATGCCGAACGCCCGGAGCTGGCTTCAAAAATTATCGGCTCAACAGAAGAAACAACTACAGGTATCATAAGACTTCAGGCTTTGGAAGCTCAGGGAGTATTGAAATTTCCTGCTGTAGGAGTTAATACAAGTTTAACAAAACACTTGTATGATAACCGTTATGGAACAGGTCAAAGCTCTATGGATGGTATTATAAGAGGGGCAAACATCCTGATTGCGGGAAAAACAGTTGTAACTTCCGGTTACGGCTGGTGCGGCAGAGGCTGTGCACTTCGAGCAAAAGCTCTTGGTGCAAATGTTATTGTTTGCGAAGTTGACCCTCTAAAAGCCCTTGAAGCAGCAATGGAAGGCTATAGAGTTATGCCTATAGAAAAAGCTGCACTGGAAGGTGATGTATTCTTAACAGTTACAGGAGACAAGCATGTAATTGATGTTAAACATATTTTAAACATGAAGGACGGTGCTTTTCTTGCTAATTCTGGGCACTTTGACTGGGAAATCAATATTGCCGGATTGAAAGAGCACACAACTGATATAAAAGAAATAAGACCTAATTTTGAAGAGTTTAAGCTTGATAATGGGAAATCTGTTTATGTTTATGCACAAGGCCGTCTTGTAAACCTTGTAAATGCAGAGGGACATCCGGCAAGTGTTATGGATATGAGTTTTGCAAACCAGGCTTTGGGTATTGAATTTCTTGTTAAAAATAAGGGAAAACTTGAAAATAAATTATATACTCTTCCTCATGAAGTTGATGTAAAAATTGCAGAATTAAAGCTAAAATCTATGGGAATTGAAATTGATACATTAACTCCGGAACAGGAAGAATATTTAAATAGTTGGAAATTCTAAAATATAATTATAATTTTTTATATATAGTAAATAATCGGAATTCTCTTACAGATATGTTTAAATCCTGTATGATGTGGTTCCGATTATTTATATTATTGTTTTTATAATCAGGTATATTGTACTTCTTATTCCTAATTTTTTACGTTCTTTCCATAGAAATTTAATTGTTTCAGGACGGATTTTTAAATTATTTTGAATATTTATTTTGGTAATGTAATCGCTGTTTAATTTTTTATTACCTGTTACAAGAGAGCAGTTGCCGGCGTTATTTTTATGTCGTCTGTAACCGAGAAGTGGTACACAAATTATTGCAGAACCGCCGATTAAATTTGCAAAGTTAAATAGAAATTTATCAGGACAGATTTTCCATTTTTCGCAGTTATTGTAATCTGAAATTAACTCAATTGCGGATTTTCTAAACATTGCAGAACTGTTAGGAGACCAGTACCAGCCGCCAAAATGTTTTTGTTTCAGTATTTTATAATCTATTGAAATATTTAATGCAGCATCCTCAGGCATGTCGTCTTTTATTTGTTTCAAAATTTCATTTTCTTTAATTTTTGGAGAAGAAATTGATTTAAGTGTGTGAATTTCATCGTCTTCCCCGATTTCAATTATTTGACAAGAGGTGAAAGCAACGGATGTTTCAAGATGAACTTTTATATGTGCTGCAGCATATTCTTTTAATACTATATCATCACTGTCTATAAAGCTTATAAATTGACCTTTAGAAGCTTTCATTCCCGTTATCATGGCGGCAAGCTGCCCCATATTTGATTTATGTTTTATCAGAGTTATTTTTAAATCCTGATTGTCTGATATAAAATCTTCAATAACTTTGCAGGAAGCATCCGTTGAACAATCGTCAACTATAATTATTTCAAAGTTTTTGTATGTCTGATTTTTAATACTTTCAAGAGTGTTTAAAATATATTTTTCGTAATTATAAGAAGTTACGATAAATGAAACAAGCGGAAGCTTAAGCATTTTCACCGCCATTTTTTTCTTCTGCCAGAAGTCTTTCCATTTTTTTGTTATGCATAATTGATGATATAAATGCCGCAACGATGAAACCTAAGCCTATACCGCCGGTTACAACTTCCGGGATTTCTTTTACGGTGGAGACAAGCATAAGACAAGCTAAAGCACCGATGGCCCAATGTGCACCGTGTTCAAGATATAAAAATTGTTTTAGAGTTTTCTTTTCAACAAGCATAATTGTTAAAGAACGAACAAACATTGCACCTATTGCTAAGCCGATTGAAATTATAATGATATCTTTGCTTAAAGCAAAAGCACCTAAAACACCGTCTAAAGAAAATGATGCGTCGATTAACTCAAGATATATAAAGCTTATGAGTCCGGTACATCCTGCACCTTTTGCGGCACAGCTTGCAAGCCGCATTTCTTCATGTTTTTCAAGATAATGTGTAAAACCGTCAATTGCAAGGTAAGTTATAATACCTGAAATTCCTGCAATCATAACGTGAATTTTTTGTTCTTCTGGAACAACATTTTGTGTTGCAAGAAGCAGCAAAAGAGAAATAATAACTTCAATACCTTTTATATGATCGAAATGCGAAAGCCATTTTTCTACAGGTCTAATCCAGTGCACCTCTTTTTCATGGTTAAAGAAGTAATTAAGGAAAAGCATAATCAACAACATTCCGCCGAAAGTTACAATCGGGGCATGTGTTTGATGTAAATAATATGCATATTTATCGGCATTAGTGAGTGCTATATTTGCGACTTCAATCATTCTTAATTTTGCAAATATGGAAACAACAAGTATCGGGAACAAAAATCTCATACCAAATACCGCAATTACAATACCCCATGTTAAGAATCTGTGGCGCCATTCGTGGCTCATTTTTTCAAGTTTCATTGCATTGACAACAGCGTTATCAAAAGATAAGCTGACTTCTAACACACCTAAAACTATTGCTATGAAAACACAGGTTAAACCTGTCCCGTTATGTACATGCTCGCCCCAGAAATATGCTCCGACAAGGCCTGCTATGGTTACTATATATGAACCTAAAAAGTATTCTAACATTTTTTTCTCCTAATTGTTTTATTTTAACTGTCTTAATTATATAAAAAATTTGAATTTGTGCAATCGTACATTATTTGTATAATTTTATCCCCTTTGAAAAAATTTTTTGTTCCTGTTATAATCTGGATATGAAAGATATGTTAGATAAAATTCTCCAGATTGAGAAAAAATATAATGAATTGGGCGTAACCTTGTCGGATCCGGCTGTAATTCATGATTACAACAAGTTTAGAGATCTTTCCAAACAGAGAAAGTCAATGGAAGAAACCGTTGAACTTTATTATGCTTGGAAAAAGGCCGTTGATGCTATTGAAGAAGCTAAGCAGATGATGCATGAAGAAAAAGACGAGGAAATGAAAAGTTTTCTTAAGGCCGAAATTGAAAGTAATGAAGCAAAGCTTCCTGAGTATGAACAAAGAATGAAAGTTTTATTATTGCCGAGAGACCCGATGGATGATAAGGACATTATGCTTGAAATTAGAGGTGGTGCCGGTGGTGATGAGGCAAATATTTTTGCCGGTGATCTTGCAAGAATGTATATGCGCTATGCAGATAAAAAAGGCTGGCAGACTCAGGTTTTGAGTAAAACAGAATGTGAAGCCGGAGGTGTTTCCGAAATTATTATTTCAATAAAAGGTGATGGCGTATATTCACAATTGAAATATGAATCAGGTGTTCACAGAGTTCAAAGAGTTCCTGCAACAGAATCTCAGGGGCGTGTACATACGTCTACCGCAACAGTTGCAGTAATGCCTGAAGTCGATGATGTAGAAGTAAATCTTAATATGAACGATGTTGAAATAACAACAGCACGTTCGGGCGGTGCAGGCGGCCAGAATGTAAACAAGGTTGAAACTGCTGCAAGAGTTTTTCACAAACCTACAGGAATTATGATATTCTGTACGGAAGAACGTTCACAACTGCAAAATAAAGAGCGCGCTCTCCAAATTCTTAAAGCTAAACTTTACGATATGGAAGTTCAAAAACAAATGAAGGAAATTACAGATTTACGCCGTTCTCAAGTAGGTACCGGAGATAGAAGTGAGCGTATAAGAACTTACAATTTCCCTCAAGGTCGTTTGACGGATCATAGAATTAACCATAACTTGAACGTAAATACGGTTATAGACGGAGATTTGGATGAACTGATAAATCTTCTGATTGAGCACGACCAAAAATTAAAATTGGAGAAATTAGCTGAGGTAAATTAGTGGTTGATAGAAAATGCGTCGGATGCGGTAAAGTTAAAAACAGGGATGAATTAATAAAAATTACTAAGGAAAACACGCACGGAGACGTAATTATAAACCACAGTAACAAAATATTTGGCAGATCTGTATATCTCTGCTATAATAAATCTTGTATTGAAGCGGCTTTTAAAAAAAATAAAATTGCAAAAGCTTTAAAATCCTCAATACCTGATGATTTGAAAGGAAGATTAATAAATGAGTTTTGAGACAATTAGAATAAATGAGTTAGCAAAGGAACTTGGACTTACGAGTAAAGAAGTTATAGAAAAGTTCGCCCAGATTTCGGTTACAGGAAAAACTCATTCAAGCACTGTTACTGTCGATCAGGTAAGAAGATTGAAAGAATTTATCGCATCGGGCGGTGTAAAAGAGGCTAAAAAGCCTAAAGCTTTTGTTGTTAAAAAGGCTAAAGTAGCGGAAACACCTGTTGTTGAACCTGAACCTAAAGCAGAAGAACCAAAACCGGAAGTAAAAAAGGTCAATATTCCTCGTGTTGAAGTTGTTAAACCAAAACCGCAGAGCCGTCTTGAAATTGTGAGACGCGCTCCTCAAAAACCGGCAGTTGAAAAGGTCGAGAAAACTCTATCGGAAACAAAAAAATTCCCGCCGCGATCTGAAAGACCTGCAAGAGGTGATAAACCATTCCCGCCTAAAAAAGACGGTACCGGTAAAAAACCTTTTGAAAAACCGTCAGGAGAAAGAAAACCTATTCAAAGAACAATTATTTCTCAAGATATTTATGAAAATAAAGGGGCTGGCAGAAGACGTGCTGACGGTAAGAAAAAAGGAAAAGATTTCAATTCAAAAAAAGAAGAGCAGGAAAGAATTTCTTTAGAAAAAGCGGCTGCCCAAAAACATAAAAAACGTACACATAAAGAGGAAGAAGCAGAACAAGTTACGCAAATTGTAGTCAACAGAGCTATGACAATCAGCGAACTTTCTGAAAAAATTCAAAAAACACCTGCTGAAATTGTTAAATTTTTAATGCTTAACGGTATTATGGCAACTGTTAATCAGCTTATTGACGTAGATGTTATTAAAAAGGTATGTGCAGAATATAATCTCGAAGTTCTTGATGAAGATTTAGATGCCTATATGGAAGAAGAACTTGAGAAAGAAGAGAAAGTTAAGAAATTAAAAGAAGTTGATTCAAAATTATTAAAAAGACGTGCTCCGGTTGTAAGTATTATGGGACACGTTGACCATGGTAAAACAACTCTACTCGATAGTATAAGAGCGTCAAAGCATAAAATTGTTGCAACCGAGGTTGGCGGAATTACACAATCTATCGGTGCTTATACTGTGTATCTTGATAACAATAAAGAAAAGAAAATTGTATTTGTGGACACACCCGGGCACGAAGCATTTACTGAAATGAGAGCACGCGGTGCAAAAGCTACTGATATTGCAATTTTGGTTGTTGCTGCTGATGACGGTATAATGCCTCAGACAATTGAAGCAATCAACCATGCTAAAGCTGCTGATGTTCCGATTATTGTTGCAGTTAACAAAATTGATAAACCCGATGCAAATCCTGACAGAGTTTTACAGCAGTTGACAGAGCATGGACTTGTACCTGAAGAATGGGGCGGTGAAACGATTGTTGTAAAAGTTTCCGCATTGCAGGGTACCGGTATTGATGAGCTTTTGGAATATATTCTTCTTGTGGCTGAAGTTCAGGATTTAAAAGCAAACCCGAAGGCGGAAGCGTCAGGTGTTGTAATTGAAGCAAATCTTGATAAAGGGAAAGGCCCTGTTGCAACATTATTGGTTCAAAACGGAACTTTACGCGTGGGTAATTGCATTGTTGTAGGTACAGCATGCGGACGTGTAAGAGCTTTATTATCTGACAGCGGTGAAAGAATACAGAAGGCTGAACCTTCTACTCCTGTTGAAATTTTAGGTTTGACAGAAGTCCCGCAGGCTGGCGATTATTTTGAGGTTGTTCAAAATGAAAAAGAAATGAAGACCATTGTTGAACAACGAAAAGAAAAAGAACGCAACAAGCGTTTAGAAAATATGCTTCCTGCCCATGTACGCCGTGAAGCTGCCGCAGGTGAAGATGATATCCCGCAATTGAACCTTATTATCAAGGCTAATACAAACGGATCTGCAGAGGCTGTTTCTCAGGCTATTGCCCAGTTGGATTCCAAAGAAATCAAAACAAAAATTATTCACGTAGGTGTTGGAGATATTTCGGAAGCTGATGTAATGCTTGCTTCTGCTTCAAATGCTTTGATTTTGGGATTTACGGTCAAAGAAGACTCCAATGCTCTTGCGGCAGCAGAAAAAGAAGGTGTTACAATCAAGAAGTACGATATTATTTATCAAATTTTGGAAGATATTGAAAAGACTATGCTTTCACTTCTTGAACCTGAAATTAAGGAAGTTGAACTTGGAAAGGCTGAAGTTCGTCAGGTATTTACAATTGGTAAAACAACAAGAATTGCTGGCTGCTATGTAACAGAAGGTAAAATCGTAAGAAGCAAAGATGCTGTTATATATAGAGACGGCAAAGAGGTCTTCCGCGGAGCTATTGATCAGTTGAAACGTTTCAAAGATGATGTTAAAGAGGTGGCTCAAGGTTTTGAATGCGGTATTTCATTCAGTAAATGGAATGATATAGAAGTCGGTGATATTATTGAAGTTTCAACTAAGGAAGAAGTTGAACGTTCAAGCTTATAGAGCTTGAATTCTGCTTACCATGGATAATCATCTTTGATAACCCAGCCATCGCGTTTAATGAGTTGGAAGCAAGATGCTGCGCCATCATTGCCTTTACAATATTGTCCCGGCGCAGTGCCATCTCCGGGGCCGTTTAGCAGTTTATCTCTTGTTATTTTATTTGCCGGTTTGTTCATACTTGTAACTTCCGTTTTTGGTTGTGTTATACCCCATCTATAGTCTGCGGAAGCTGTTGACAGCCAAATGTTAAGAGAAAATCTGTACCTTCTGTGTTGTGTTTTAGATGCATCGTAAGAGAGTGATTTTTCATTAGCAAATGGAAACAGTGAATGTTCCATCAATCCATATGCACGCATGTTATGTAATCTAATCATACTGCCATCAGCTAAATAACATTCGGTATCTGTAGTCTTAATGCATTGCATTTTAGTTCTAATATGTTCCTGATAGAATTGTGTCGCCTGTTCATCATCATCAAAAATCCAGTTTTCACAAGGTCCAAATTCAAGTTCTGTAAGTGCTATTGCTCCATATATCATATTATACATTTTTTGGAGTCTGATTGGAGTTTCCTTTTTCTGGTAATTATTAATTAACACCGGAGTAGTAAGTGCTGCAACAATACCTATAATTCCGAGAGTGATTAAAACTTCAGCCAGAGTAAATGCGAAAACCTTTTTAGCCCTTAAAGCCTTGATATACGTAGTCTTTGCGGGGGGGGGGCAATTCTAAGCTCTTTTAAATCCATAATTTATGCCTCCTATTCTGAATTTATTATTTACTATTTTTTGTAATTTGTCAACCTTAAAAAATAAATAGTTGGTTTATTAATTTTTGAGTATTTCATGTTATAATTTTTTTACCAAGGAGATGATTATGACTCTAAGAAATGAACGTGTACGAAAAGAATTAATGAGAGATATTTCTGATATTTTAAGAAAGGAAATCAGAGGATTGGCAGGTGTTGTCTCTGTTTTGGATGTAGAAGTTTCTCATGATAATTCTTTTGCAAAAGTTATATACAGTGTATTGGGTTCTGATGAACAGATTGAAAAAACAAAGGAAATTATAGAAAAAAGCACTCCGAAAATCAGATATGAAGTCGGAAAACGTATTCGTTTACGATTGACGCCTGAACTGAAATTTGTTTATACTGATTCTCTTGAAAAAGGGTCTAAGGTCAGCGAAATTATAGACAAAATTTCACGCGGGGAGCTGTAGTGAATTTTGGCTTTTTGAATATTTATAAACCTGTTGGTATGACTTCTCATGATGTGGTTGCAAGATTGAGAAAGATTACTGGGATTAAGCAAATCGGACATACCGGAACCCTTGATCCGTTTGCCGAAGGTGTTTTACCTGTTTGTATCGGAAAAGCAACGCGCCTTATAGAATTTCTAGATGACGATAAAGAATATCTTGCAACAGTTCAATTCGGTGTATCAACGACAACGTATGATAAAGAAGGGGAACCTGTTTTTACTTCAGATAAAAAAGTTTCAGTTGAAGATATTCAAAATATTCTCGGAAATTTTAGAGGAGAAATTTTACAGATGCCCCCTGCGTATTCTGCGATAAAAGTTAAGGGGAAAAAACTTTATGAGTATGCAAGAAAGGGCGAAAAAGTTGAAGTCCAGCCACGTAAAGTTACGATTAAAAATATAGAAATAAGGGCTTTTGACGAGGATTTGCAACGGGTCGAAATTTTAATAAAGTGTTCAAAAGGTACATATATTCGCTCTATTGCCCATGATATGGGAGAATTGCTTGGCTGCGGAGCGCATTTGATAAGACTTATAAGGACTCAGGCAGGTAAATTCAGAATAGAAAACAGTGTTGCTCTTGATGGGATTAATGTTGAAAAAAAACTTATTAACCCTTTGGAAATACTTGATTTACCGGTTGTAAATATAGGAGAGCATAGTCTGGAAAAAGTTCGAAATGGTATGCCTGTAGATATTGTGGATGTTGATACCGATAAAAATTGTAAAGATTTATGGAAGAATATATTGGGCAAAGAATCCGGTTATCTCATTTTGGTTTATAATCATGATGAAATCTGTGCGGTTGGTGTAGCAGATAATAATAAAATTAAAGTGAAGAAAGTGTTTTTATGATGAAAAAGATTTTATTAGCAATTGTTCTACTTGTTGTTTTTGCCCAGACAGGTTTTGCTCAGGACTGTCGGACTTTCAGTTGTACCGCTCCTTATGATTTAACATCCGGATTTTCAAGATTTGTAAGTTCTGCAACGGGGCAAAATTTTGTGTCGGAAAGAATTACTGAAAGTGTTATAAAAAAAGCTATAAAGAAAAAAATTCAATCTGGTGATATAAAAGTAAAATTAGATTCATATAGCACGCGAGATTTGAAAGCCGGCAGATTTAAATCTTTTGAAGTTACAGCCGAAAAAGTGAATATCGAAGGTGTCTATATATCTTACTTTAATGCAAAGACTCTTTGTGATTTCAATTATCTTATACATGATGAAAATAATCATTACACTGTAAAAGAAAATATTCCTTTGTCATTTACAAGTGTGATAACAGAAGATGATTTAAATAATACTATGAATTCATCAGATTACAAACGTTTGATGGATGATTTTAATTCCATCGGAGGAATTTGTAACTTGTTTAAAATTACCTCAACGAGCGTAAAATTAGAAAACGGAAAAATGTATTATATAGTAAAATATGCATTGCCTTTTATGCGTCAGTCCAAAAAAGTTGTAATAAGTGCTGATATAAATGTGGAAAACGGCAGAATAATTCTTGACAATGCTATCTATGAGGGAAATCATACCTCAACAGAAATTGATACATTTTCAAGTCTGTTAAATTATATCAACCCGCTTGATTTTTCCGCAAAAATATTGGAAAATAAAGATGCAAAATTTAGTGTAAAAAATGTAAAAATTACAGACGGAAAGATATTTGTTGACGGAAGAATAACTGTTCTGAAAGATGAGGAATAATTATGCGCAAGAATGAAAGAATATTTTTAGGTGTTACTGCAGTTTTAATGGTTGTTGTATGTTGCGTTTTGGGATTAAGAATGCTTTATCATAATGATGAAAATGTATCCGGTCCTCTTACCCCCGTTCCGGAAACTAAAATCCCTCAGGAAGAGCCGGTAACTCCTAAACCAAAACCGGTTGAAAAAGTTTATGTAAATGTATTTTTTATCGGTCAAAATGCTAATAAAGAAGAAATTTACCGCGCTGTAAATCGTGAATATGACAAAGATATTGATGGTTCAAAGATAAAATTTGCCATTCAGGCTCTTATTTCAGGGCCTACTGCTTATGAGAAATCAAAGGGAGTATACTCGGAAATTCCTGCCGAAACTCATATTATTGCAATTAATGAAACCCCTGATAAGGTTATTATAAATCTTAATTCCGCATTCGAAAACGGCGGAGGTACTGACAGCCTCTATAAAAGATTGTATCAGCTGATAAAGACCGCAAAAAGAAATACGGATAAACCTGTTTATCTGTATATTGAAGGTAATAAGGCAGATGTTATCGGCGGAGAAGGTATTATGATAACCCAGCCCCTTAATGATAATTCTTTGGACGGTTAAATAAATATGACTGAAAAAAATTTAGATTATTACCTTAATTTAAATTGGACTTTGATTGAAGGAGAAGATTTGGATTTTGACGGAAATCCTTATCATTATATTGAAATAAAAGAAATTCCAAGCTTTTTATTCTGTGCAAAAACGCCGCAGAGAGCACGCGAAAAATACAAGCAGCAGTTAAAATGGACTCTTCAGGTTATGCTTGAAAACGGAGAGCATATAATAGAACCCGGAGAGGATAATGATGAAACTGATTGGGAAAATTTGTGCCCTTAATTTTTGTAAACTTCTGCATATTTTGGGTTAACAGCAAGCCATTTAAATGCTTGTTCATCTGTTTCCGGAATATCAATTACAAATGTTCCGCCGTAGCGTCCGCGTGAAAATGCAAGGTAGCCTTCTTTTGCAAGATTATGAAAAGCTTTACGGATTGTATTCGGACTCAAATCAAGCTGTTTGGAAAGCTCAATTATAGAAGGCAGTTTAGCTCCTATTTCATAATTTTCCGCAATCATTTTCTTTATATGATTTTGAGTTTTTTCATAATAGTAAAATGCAGTATCGGCAGCAGGTGCAAAAATAGATGTTTCTTTTTTTTCATAAGTATTTTTGTCATTAGGCATTTTTATTACGGTTGTTCCGTATCTGCCCCTGCGCGCCATAAGAATACCTTCATCAATTAAAAATTTTAAGGCATCATGTATTGTTTTTATACTTACTGATAATTTTTTCGATAAATCAGCATGGGCAGGAATTTTATCTCCTATTTTTAAATTTGATGTAATAAAGTTTTTCAAATCATTTTCTACTTTTTTTACAAGTGTTAAATTTTCATCAAAATTTTCGTCAACTTTAAAGTCTAAGGATTTCACAATCCAGCCTGTTTCATTTGATTTTTTGAATTTATGTTCGATAATTCCCAATGTCCCTAAGTATTCCAGAGCAAGTCTTGTAGTGTTTGCGGAACAGCCTATGTATGAGGCAATATTTCTTGATGAGGGAAGATTTTGTCCTTCACAGAAATTTTTGTCAAGGATATATTTTTTTATTGCATTAATAGCTATTTCACGCTTTGAGGTAAGTTTTCTCATGCAGCAGTCTTTGTTATTTTTATCGCGGACAATTGTACCGATACATTGTTTGGATTCTACGTATCCCATATCTTCAATATATCTTAGTGCATTTTGTATAGTGCCTATACTTACCCCTAAGAGATATGCAAGGTCAGGCTTTGACGGTAACAGATAATTCGGCTTTATATTTTTATCATTATCTATTAAGTACATAAGCCATTTCCCGATGGTTATGGCTTTTGACTCGTTTATATTTTTTAAATCCGGAAGGGAAACTGTTATGTCGCTGACTTTTATCTGATGTAAATCAGATTTTTGCGGAAGGACATATTTAATATTATTCATACACACATACCTCATTGCCAATAATACACTATTTGTAAAAAAACATCAAATATTTTTTTGCTAGTTTGTGAAGACAAATTTACAAAAATCCGTAATAAATTATAAATTTAATAATAAAAAAGACCGCTTTTTGCGGTCTTCTATTCAAGTAAAGATTCCAAAAGTTCTGCATTTTTGGAAGATGTTGTGGATTGCCTGATTTTTTGTTTGTAAATGTAAGTTCTCAAAGCTTCACGGATAAGTTCACTCCTTGATCTGTTTTCTCCGTCTGCAACTTGATCAATCCTTTCCAAAAATTCTTTGGGCATAGAAATTAATACTCGCGCCATATATTCTCCTTTTCTTTATGTATGGATATCTTCTCTATAATTAAATAAAAACAAATTGATTTAAAAAAGTGCTATTTTTTATCTAAAAAATATATACAAATTTGTATAATCCTTAATTTATAAGCATTTCAGGTGTATATTATCTTTAATAAAACTTAACATTCTATTCAAAATATAAGCCGTAATCCCTTTACAATCTTGTTTCTTTAGTTTAGTATAATTTAAAGACGAGGTATCCGATGGACATGAAATATAAACGTATACTATTGAAAATAAGCGGAGAGGCATTACTGGGCGATCAACAATTTGGAATAGACCAAAAGCCTGTTAAAAAGATTGCCGAAGAAATTCAAAAGGCCCGTGAATTGGGGGCAGAAATTGCTGTAGTTGTCGGCGGAGGAAATATATTCAGAGGTATGCGAAACAGTGCAAAGCTCGGAATGGATCAGGCATCGGGTGATTATGTCGGAATGCTTGCAACGGTAATGAATGCAATAGCTTTACAGAGTGCTTTAAATCAGATGAAAATTCCATGCCGTGTTCAAAGTGCTCTTTCTATAAATCAGGTTGCGGAACCGTATATAAGACACAGGGCTATAAGACATTTGGAAAAAGGCCGTGTCGTAATATTTGCGGCCGGAACCGGAAATCCGTTTTTTACGACAGATACTGCGGCTGCATTAAGGGCTTCCGAGATTAATGCCGAAGCAATGTTAATGGCAAAAAATGGTGTTGACGGAGTTTATACTGATGATCCGAAAATTAATCCTGAGGCTAAAAAATTAGACAAAATTACTTATGATGATATTATTATTAACGGTCTGAAAGTTATGGACACATCTGCCTGTGCTTTATGCAAGCAAAATAATATCCCTATAATAGTGTTTGATTTTGATGCTCCAAACGGTATAGTTGATATTTTGAAAGGTAAAGAAATCGGTACATATATAAGTTAGTGTGCCTTTTATAAATGCAATAAGAGTTTAAGATATATAAAAGTTCGATGAAATTCGGCGGAAAGGGTAAAAGCGGAGGCAAAGCCTCTGGTGAAAATATATAAAGTCCGATGAAACTCGGCGAAAAGGGTAAAAAACGGAGGCAAAGCCTCTGGCGAAAATATATAAGGTCCGATAAAACTCGGCGGAAAGGGTAAAAAAATGACGGAAGCGTTAGATGAACTGTTTTTGTTCGGTGAAGAAAAAATGGAAAAAACAATCAGCCAGCTGCATAAGGAATTCGGTTCTGTGCGTTCGGGCAGAGCAAATCCTATGATTTTGGATAAAGTTGTTGTAGATTATTACGGTGCTCCCACTCCTTTGCGTCAAATGTCGCAGGTAAGTGTTCAGGACGGGACAACTCTTGTTATTACTCCTTATGACAAGTCAATTATAAAAGAAATTGAAAAGGGAATAATTAAGGCAGAAATCGGGATAACCCCAAACAGCGACGGAATTTGTATAAGACTTCCTTTTCCTCCTTTAACAGAAGAAAGAAGACGTGAAATTGTTAAAGATGTGAAAAAAATGGGTGAAGATGCAAAAGTTGCAATAAGAAATATCCGTCGTGATTTGACAGATGATTTGAAAAAAATTGAAAAAAGCGAAAATCTTCCTGAAGATTCTGTAAAGGATAATCAGGATAAAATCCAAAAGTTAACTGATAAATATACGGGTATTATAGATAAAGCAGTTTCAGACAAAGAAAAAGAGGTTATGACAGTATAATGAATGCACCAAAAGGCTTGAATAAAAATGCTACAAGGATGCTGACCGGATTTATAATGGGAACTATTGCAATGGGCTGCATAATTCTCGGCGGAGTTGCATTGTTTCTTTTATTAGCGGTAGTAATCTATTTTGCGTCGAAAGAATATGTTAAAATATTGGAGCATAAAGGTTTTTATCCGAGTCTTAAAATTATTCTGGTAGCAGAAGCAATTCTTGCAGTTATAACCTATTTTGATAGAGTTGAGTATGTTGCTTCTGCATTAACCCTTTGTACTTTTGCGGCCTTTATGTGGGTGCTTTTCAGGGGACGGCAGCCTTATATTGCAAATGTTGCGACAACGATTCTCGGGTTTGTTTATTGCGGGTATTTCCCTCTGCATTTGCAGCTTTTAAGAGATATGAGTTCACCTGTATACCATGACGGGTTGGGGTTTGTTGTAATGATGTTTACATCAATTCTTTTAACTGATGTGGGCTGTTATTATGCAGGAACACGATTGGGCAAGCATAAACTTGCACCTGTTGTAAGTCCTAACAAAACTATTGAGGGCTCTATCGGGGGTGCAATTTCTGCGGTTATAGGAGCTTTAATAGTCGGGGCTTTTATAAATCTGTGTTTTGTAGAAGTACAATGGTATGTTTCGGTTATTGTCGGCTTAATATGTACTGTTTTTGCTCAAATCGGTGATTTGTGCGAATCGCTTTTGAAGCGTGATGCGGGGGTTAAAGATTCCGGAAATTCGCTACCCGGTCATGGTGGATTTTTAGACAGGACTGACAGTTTTATCTTTACAATTCCTGTAATGTATTATTTTTGTAAATATTTTGTGTTTTCACATGATATTATAAATTCTTTAAAGGGATTATTTTAGATGAAAGAGTTGGAGGATATTTTCGGTATAACGATTGATAATCCTGTTTATTTTAGACAGGCTTTGACACATCCTTCTTATACAAAAGAAAATAATCTTTCTTACTTGGAGAACTATGAAAGGCTTGAATTTCTAGGGGATGCCGTTTTAAAACTTGCTGTCTCAGATATTCTATACAAAAAGTTCCCTGATTATCAAGAGGGGGCTTTGTCAAAAATCAGATCTATTGTTGTATCTGATAATACATTGTTTAAAATTGCAAGTGAAACAGGTTTGTGTGATTTGATAATTCTTGCCCGTCATGAAGCAAAACAGGGCCTTTCACATCTTGAATCTGTCTGTGCTTGTGCTTTTGAGGCTGTTTTAGGAGCTTTTTATCTTGACGGTAAGTTTAACCAATTAGTTCCGTTTTTAAAAGACATTTTGATGCCATATATTTTGGATGTAGATAAAAATTTTGAAAAATTTAATGCAAAGGCAATGCTTCAGGAATATACGCAGTCGTTAACAAAAGAAATTCCTGAGTATTCTTTAATAGATGAGTCAGGGCCTGATCATAATAAAACTTTCACGGTAAGTGTTTCTTATTCAGGTAAAAATATTGCACAGGGTTCAGGCAAAACTAAGAAAGAAGCAGAGCAAAATGCGGCTTATCAGGCATGTAAAATATTAGGAGCTATTAATGAGTAAAATATTTATTTCTCCGTCAATTTTATCGGCGGATTTTGCAAATTTGGAACGAGATATAAAAAGGGTTGAGGAAGCTGGAGCTGATTGGCTTCATATAGATGTTATGGATGGGCATTTTGTCCCGAATATAACAATAGGTGTTCCGGTTGTTGCATCAATAAATAAAGTTACCGAAATGCCCTTGGATGTTCATCTGATGATTGAATATCCTGAAAAATATATTGAGCCGTTTGCCAGAGCAGGGGCGGATTTATTAACTTTTCATATTGAATGTGGTAGTGATGTAAAATCTACAATAGAGTTAATTAAATCATTTAATGTAAAAGCCGGACTTTCTATAAAACCCAACACACCTGCTGATGTTCTGTTTCCTTATTTGGGGGATTTGGATCTTGTTTTGGTAATGACTGTAGAACCCGGTTTTGGGGGGCAAAAATTTATGCCCTGGTGTGCTGAAAAAATTTCGTTTATCAAGAATAATGCCCCAAAAGATTTGATAATTCAGGTTGATGGTGGTATTAACGCCGAAACGGCGAGAATTTGCACTTCATATGGTGCAAATTCTCTAGTCGCAGGTAATTATATATATAAATCTGATGATATCAAATCAGCTATAAAGTCTTTACTCTAAACCAAGTTTAAGTTTTCGTTTGCGGATTTCTTCAGGGTCTGTTGTCAGTGATGTATCCGCAAGGGTTTGTGGTTCATTCTGATCTTGGGCTGTGCTTGTTGCAGCTGGTTTAGGTTCTATTGAAGCTTGTCCCGGTGTTGCATTCATAAATATATTTTGATCTTGTTCTGGCGGCATAGCGGTATCTGTTGCCCTTGCAGGATCTTGTACGGCATCTGGCTGTGCCGTTTGTTCAGGAGTAACCGCATTTTCTGCCTGTGGAACTGCAAGACCGGCTTCTTCAGGTGTAATTCCAAGTTTATCCAATGCATCAATGCCTGTATCCCCGTCAACCTGTTCATAGGTTACGTTATCGGGAATTTTGGCAAATGCGGCCATTTGTTGTGCCCAAGATACAAGTTCTGATGGTATATCTTCTCCTTTGCTTTCTTCTTTAAGAATTTCTTCTGCAGTGAGTTTTTTCCATCTGGTAATGTCTATGCCTGTATTAGCACCTGTTACATTCATTGAATCTGCCATTAATTTTTCTCCTTTCTAATACAGTCTTGTTTACGGCATTTATCAAAGAAATCTTTAGCTAATATAAAGTTTTGTAACAAATTTTATATAAATTGAATATAAAAAGTCAATATTTTTTTATAAAAATTTTTTATATAAGTACGAGAGCAAAATAAAGAAAAAGAGAGGTTTTTAAAGCTATGTCAAATATGCTTTTATTTTCTAATACAGTAACAGATACTTATAAACAAACATCAGAAGCTGTTAACTCAATAGATTTGAATAAAAAATATGTAATAAAGAAAACACTTGTTGAAATGATGAGACAATCATTTTTCCATGGCGCAAGCAGGTTTGGTACAAATTTTATTGCATAATAAAATTAAGTTTTGTTGGAAAATCAATAGGAAGAAATAGGAAATAATTTTTAGGATAGGATGGAATAAAAAAGACCGGTATAGACCGGTCTTTTTTTTAGAAATGTTCTATGATTGTTTGTTTAGTTTCATCCTTGTTTTGTTTATCTGCATCAAAGAATACTTTTATTGTTTTTTCGTTTTGAATAGCATTCATTGTACTATCCTGGGCATCTTTTTTCAAACCTGTCAGATCAAGACTAAAGTATGCCCATACACCAGCTGCAATTACCAAAATTAAAATAAGCCACTTCATAATTTTGCCCTCAATTTTTATACATCAGTTTAATTCTATAATTATATTTATTTTAATAAATCAAATTATTGGTTGATTTTTACAAATTATGTTGACTTTTTAAAAAGTAACATTAAATTGTAAACGAGCGAATTTTTTTGTAATTTTATTATGGAGAGCTTTATGCACAATAAAATAAATTTTGTTAACAGCTTGACGTTTCAGCTTGAAGCTGCGGTGCGGATTTTTTATGGTTATTCAAGAGAGTCTTTTGCAAAGAGTATGAAAGATAAGATAACGCTTGAGGAGTATGCTGTATTGGACACTTTGGTATTTTATCCGCATTTGAATAAAAATACTCTTGCAAAAACTTTAATTAGAGATGAGGTGTTCATTGCTAAAGTTTTAAATAAGCTTATAAAGAAAAAATTTATTAAAGAAGTTAAGAATAATCCAAATGATATTCAGGTAAAATATTACGAACTAACGAAGACAGGAGAGAAGATATATGAAGATGCAATGTTTGCCAGCACTGAATCATTAAGGATTTTATTAAAGTTTATATCAGAAAATGAGCTTTTGGCATTTACCAAAACTCTTCTAAAGATACGAAATCTGACAATATCTTTGCAATCGCAATAATACATTAGTTTGTAATTAGTTTTAAGCCCGTAATTCCGCATACAATAAGCCCTATGCATAAAAAACGCATTACACTTACAGGTTCTTTAAACAGAATTATTCCAAGTATTACCGTTCCAATTGTTCCGATTCCTGTCCATATTGCGTATGCTGTTCCCAATGGCAGGCTTTTTATTGCAAGAGCAAGAAAATAAAAACTTGCAATCATGCATATAACAGTTATTATTGAGGGAACAATAAGGCTGAAGCCGTGTGAATATTTTAGTCCTATTGCCCAGCTAATTTCAAAAATTCCGGCGATTAAAAGATGTAACCATTGCATAATTTTTCTCCTTTATATAATTAAGCCTGAAAGATATTAAATATCTCCCAGGCTTTTATCCTTCCGTGTCCGCAATAACATTTTTGCGGGTTTTCTCTTGGACCTGTCCGGCGTTTTGCCGCGGAACCCTAGAAAATCTGTTATATTAAACTGCAGCTTCTTGTTTTTTAAACTGCATTTCATAAAGAGCTTTATACTGTCCGTTATTAATTTTCATAAGCTCGTTATGATTTCCGACTTCGGCAACTTGCCCCTGATTAATAACAACAATTTTGTCTGCATTTTG
This sequence comes from Candidatus Gastranaerophilales bacterium, assembly GCA_944324295.1. Classification (GTDB taxonomy): domain Bacteria; phylum Cyanobacteriota; class Vampirovibrionia; order Gastranaerophilales; family Gastranaerophilaceae; genus Stercorousia. The sequence goes on along the minus strand of CALUVX010000110.1, from coordinate 1,749 downwards.
GACGGTTGAAAGTCTATGTGCAATAACAAATACTGTTTTGTCCTGCATAAGATTATCAATTGCTTTTTGAACAATTGCTTCTGCTTTATTATCCAGTGCGCTTGTTGCTTCATCAAGAATCAATATAGGTGCGTTTTTCAAAAATGCTCTTGCAATAGCAACTCTCTGTTTTTGACCTCCTGAAAGCAATATACCTCTTTCGCCAATTTGTGTATTCAGACCATCTTTTAATGATGCTATAAAGTCGTCCAGATAAGCCATTTCTACAGCCTTTTGAATTTGTTCATTTGTTGCATTCTCATTACCTAAAAGAATATTTTCACGAATAGTACCCGAGAATAGGAAATTATCCTGAAAAACAACGCCGATATTTTGTCTTAACGATTCCAGAGTATAATCTCTGATATCTATTCCGTCAATTGCTATTGAACCTGATTTTATATCATAAAAACGAGGCAGAAGATTTACAATTGTAGTTTTCCCGCCGCCTGAATTGCCGACAAGTGCTACAGTCTCGCCTTTTCTGATGTCCAGGTTGATGTTTTTGAGAACCGGAACATTCGGAACATATTCAAAGCATACATCTATAAATTGAATGCGTGAGTGTTCACGTCCCAAGGTTATGGCATTTTCTTTATTTCTGATTGCGGGAACCGAATCTAAGATTTCAAAAATTCTTTCTATTGCAAAAAATGAGAATTGTACTGCGTTTAAATTTTTACCTATATTTTTTACAGGGGTATAAAGTAAAATCAAAGCAGTAATAAACGATACGAAATTACCGCTTGTAATCTGTCCGGACATAATTAAATGGCTTCCGTATCCGATTGTTGCAGCAATACCGATAGATACTATAACATGCATCATTGGAGAAAGCCACTGTGTCTTTTGTACCATTTTTATTCTTAAATTGAAGACATTTTTCAAAATCCAGGCAAATTTACCGGCTTCGTGATTTGAAAGATTATAAGAAGTAATGGTTTTATTACCGGCAAATACTTCATTATAAGCTGTAATTATAGAAGCATCGGCCATTACTGTTTTGTCCATAACACTTTTTATTTTTTTCTGAAGTTTTGCAACTGGGGCAAATGCACATGCTAAAACAATAACAGCTATAATTGCAAGCTGCCATGAGTTATAAAATAATACACATACCAAAGATATAGATGAAAAGATTCTTTGTGTAAATACACTTAAATTATCCAACAATCCGGAGCATGCTAAGTCTGCCTGATTATTAAACTGAAATACTATATCTCCTGAATTTCTTTTGTCATAAAAAGATGTCGGCAGGGTCAAAAGTTTTTTAAACATATCAAATTTTAACCCGTTTGTAATCCTTCCGCCAACCCATGTTGATAAATATGATGAAAGATATTTTAAACCGCCTTGAATGGATGTGAAAGCAACAATTCCAAGAGGTATATACCATGGTGATGCAATGCTTTTTTCAACCATTACCAGATCCATATATGGTTTCAGTGCAAGGGCTATAACTGCATCAAGTGAACCGATAGGAATACATATAAGCATTGAACATAAAGCTCTGAACCAGAATGGTTTTACATAAGGCCACATACGGCGGTAATTCATGACAAATCTTAAATTAAGAATTTTGTTGATAGTGTCATTTAAATAGTTATTCTTTATCATTAATATTTATTTCTCCAAGTTATATATATTTTATTATAAAAAGAAAATTTTTGGAATTTATTTGATATTGTATCTGGAACAATGTTTTATGGC
>CALUVX010000109.1 GCA_944324295.1 Candidatus Gastranaerophilales bacterium | reverse complement strand
ATTTTTCGGAGATTTGGTCGGCAGACCTGGAAGATTTGCCGTACGTGATTTTCTGCAAGAAAATAAAACGGGTTATGATTTTGTTATTGCAAATGTTGAAAATGCATCTCATGGTTTTGGTTTAACTGAAAAAAATTATAATGAATTATCCGAATATGGTATTGACTGTATGACTTCAGGAAATCATATCTGGGATAAAAAAGAGATTTTTACCTACTTAGAAAAAGCTGACAGATTAATCAGACCTTTTAATTACCCTGAAAATACTCCGGGGTTTGGGAGCCGTATTTTTGAAGTTCTTGGCGGCATAAAAATTGCCGTTATCAATGTTTTGGGCAGAGTTTTTATGGCTCCTGTAGAGTCGCAGTGGACTGTTGTAAGAGATGAAATTGAACGTTTAAAATCTGTTGCTTCTATCGTTATTATTGATTTTCATGCAGAAGCTACCGCAGAAAAAATATGTTTTGGAAAATTTTGTTCTGAATTGGGCGTGAGTGCATTTTTCGGGACACATACGCATGTTCAGACAGCGGATGAGCAAATTATTAATAATATGGGGTATATAACTGATGCAGGCTTTTGCGGTGCATCGGATAGTGTTATAGGAATGGATTATAGGACTTCTCTTAACCGTTTTACGACTGTTGTTCCCGAGAGGTATGACGTAGCTGACAGTGATGTCGTCCAAATTAATGCTGTCGAGGTGGAAATAAACCCGATAAGCGGGCATACTGTAGCTATAAAAAGAATTTTTTGTTATGCAGATAAAAGTAAAAAGGAAGAGGAAAATGAAAAGTGATTTGCACATTCATACCCTATACTCTGACGGTGTCTTTTCTCCTGAAAAAATTGTAGACACCGCTATTAATGTCGGGTTGCAGGCAATAGCATTGACTGACCACGATAATATTTTGTCTTATCAAGTTGCAAAAGACTATTTGAAAAAAGAAAATAAAGAAGATAAGTTGGAAATTATTCAGGGTATTGAAGTTAATACATTATATAAGAATTACGAAGTTCATATCTTGGGCTACTTTATGGATGTTACCAACAGTGATTTTCAGGAATTATTGAAGGTTCAGCAACAGGCGCGTGTTAAACAGACTAAAGAGATTTTGAGCCTTTTGGCTAAAAAAGAAGGTATAAGAATAAAATTTGAAGACATAAAAAAACAGGTTGCCCCTGGAGGTAGTATAGGACGTCCTCATATTGCCAAAGCTATTACAAATGCAGGCGGAACAACAAGTGTTATGGAGGCTTATTCAAAATATATTCATGACGATTCGCCTGTTTATGTACAAAGAAAGACCGTCTCTCCACAGGATGCGGTTGAAATTATCTATGATGCGGGAGGTGTTCCGGTTATAGCTCATCCGCATGATCTTGATATTGCAGAAAGCTTAATTAAAGAATTAATGCAATACGGTTTGAGAGGAATTGAAGCCTATCATAGAAAACATACGCCGGCTTGTGTGGAATATTTTTCTTCTATGGCGGAAGAACTCGGCCTTATTGTAACCGGTGGTTCGGATTTTCATGCCCCGAATATTATGAACGGACAGATAATATTGGGCAAAAATTTTGTTCCTGAATGGGTTTATGACAAATTAATTGAAGAAAAAAAACGTATTGATATTGCGTAAAAAGAGGTTTTATGGCTCAAAAAAATCGTTGGAAACTTGAATATTCCATAGCTCTATTTGTAATGCTTGGTGTCATATTGCTTATAATGCCTTTTTCTATTGAAAATACAAGGCAGGCAAATTTTATTTCCAAATGGAATGAAAAATTAAACCGTGTGGAATATATGTTTTCGGTTATTAATGCTCATATAACAGATGACATGATTAAAAGTATGAATAAAGCAAAAAACTCTCAAGAGCGTGAAAAGTTGCTTTTAACGGTTGTAAAACCTTATTTAAGAATAAATACTGATAATTATCCAATTAAACACTATAAGCCGCGTTATATGAACGGAACCCGTGTGTATAAGGGCCAGACTTATTATTTTGATGAATTTTATTTCGCAGAGAATAATACAATTGTGGGTTTTAAAGATATTAAACCGGATAAATCTTCAGATATATTATTTCTAATGATGTTTGATATAAACGGACTTTTACCTCCAAACAGATGGGGTAGGGATATCTTTGGTATAAATATCTATGACGGCGGAAAAATTGAACCATTTGGCTTTGATAAAGGCCTTGATGAGCTTAGGAAAGATTGTTCCGAAGCGGGTACCGGCATAAGCTGTTCTTATTATTATAAAATAGGCGGTGGATTTGATGAGTGATATAAAACGTGTTTGTGTATTTGCATCGTCCTGTAACTATTTGGATGAATCCTTTTATAATACCGCAGAAGAATTTGGAGACTTACTGGGTAAGGCGGGGTATGATATGGTTTACGGCGGTAGTTCTTTAGGTCTTATGTGGGCTTGTGCTAAAAAGGTTAAGGAAAATGGATGCCAAATAATTGGTGTTATGCCGGAAAAATTACATAATATGGGTGTAAACACAGAAGAATGTGTGGAGCTTCACATTACTCCATGTATGCGGAGCCGTAAAGCCAAAATGGATGAAATATCGGATGCTGTTGTAGCACTGCCTGGAGGTTTAGGGACGCTTGAAGAGCTATCAGAAATGATTGTACAAAAACAACTAGGCTATAATAATAAGCCTATAGTAATTTTAAATACAAACGGTTTGTATAACAATTTAATAGAATTTTTCAATGAGATTATTGAACAAAAGTTTGCGTCAAAACAATCAAGAGAGCTTTTTTATGTTGCTTCGACTCCATTTGAGGCAATTCAATATTTGAAAAATTATATTCCTCAAAATGTTGTAGTAACAAAAGAGCATATTTACAAAAGGTAACAATAAGTAAATTTTTTCTCTTATATTGTTTATATCATTTTGTTTAATATTGCAGCATAGAAACAGTTCTCGGAGAATCCGTTAATTTTTCTCTGCCGTTCAGATCGGTTAATTCGATTAAAAATGCTATCCCGACTAAGTTTGCACCTGTCTTTTTAACAAGTTTGCAAGCCGCTTCTGCTGTACCGCCCGTCGCAAGTAAATCGTCTACTATTAAAACATTAGTCCCTGGCTCAAAAGCGTCTTTATGAACTTCTATTTTATCAGTTCCGTATTCAAGAGAATACTCCTGAGAATATGTCTCCGCAGGAAGCTTATTAGGCTTTCTTATTGGGACAAAGCCGGCATTTAGCTTGTATGCCATGGGCATCCCAAATATAAAGCCGCGGCTTTCAATTCCGGCAACATAATCTATTTTTATATCTTTGAATTGAGCGCAAAGATAATCTATCATAACTTTTAATGTTTCGGGGTCTTTTAATGCAGTTGTGATGTCGCGAAATATTATACCTTGTTTCGGAAAATCTTTTACTGATCTGATTTTATTTCTTACATCAATAATTGTTTCTGTTGTCATGTTTTTTATTTTCTCCTTTGTTATTTTTCGGCAAGTATTTGTTTTAGTTTTTCTCTGTATTTTTCAGTATATTCTTTTGTGTATTTTTTTGTTTTTTGTAATTCTTTTTTAATAAATGCTTTTATACTGGCTTCTTCTTCTAATACCAATCCATGTGCGGTTTTTCCCCAGTTCATGTCTTTTTTCATAAATAAGATTTTAAAGCAGATGTATAAAACAAGCGGAAACCAGATTATAAATAAGTAAACGGACGTTTCAAGAGCTTCAAAAGTTGCATCAAGACGCGGCATATAGTCATATCTTCTGAGTGCATATCTTGCGGCAAAGAAGAATCCAAATCCAATTGCGCATCCGATAACAATTGATGAATAAAGCATGTGCGGCGGGGCCTGTTTTGCAAGAACTTTAAATCCTCTTATCAAAATTTCCATTACAAACCAACCAGGCATAATAAATTGTGTTATATAAGCGGTCATATCAAGGCTTGCACGTAAAGACATGTCTTTTGAGAATAATACATCTCCGGCATATTCCAGATATCTGCGAATAGTACCCTCAAGCCAGCGTCTTCTCTGTCTGTAAAGTGGCCTTAAATATATAATACCTTCTTCATATACAATTGCGTCAGGACAAAATCTGATGTCCCATCCTTTAATATGCAGCCTTGTTGACATATCAAGATCATCAACAAGTGTGTAATTATTCCAACCCCCGATGTCTTCTATTGCCTGGCGTTTGATGAGTTCTCCGTTCCCGCGGAGTTCAACAGCTCCTTTTATAGAATCTCTGCCGGCCTGAAAATGTGTATCCATTGTGTATTCATTATTTTGGCATCTTGTAAGAAGATTTGTATTTTTGTTCCTTATAACCTTTCTGGCCTGAACGGCCCCGACATCTTTAGGTTCCAAATAAGGAATAAGTTTTGTCCAAAAGTCCGGTTCGACTGTTGCATCAGCATCAAAAACAAGAACTGCTTCCCCTTTTGAGATTTTGAAAGCATCATTTAGAACCGCGGATTTACCCGGGAAGGCATCCATTGGTCTGATTAAAGCCGTAACTTTTTCATATTTTTGCTCTAAATCTTTTATAACAGATGCAGTATTATCGGTACTTCTGTCATCAATCACAATGACTTCAAAATTTTTATAATCCATATTCAAAATATTTTGCACAGTAGTTGAAATGACAGATTCTTCATTATGTGCAGGTATCATTACAGAAACAAAAGGTTTGTAATTTTCATTTATTATTTGGGGATATTTTTGAAGTTTTCTTTTTTTTAATTTGTAGGAAAGATTCATGAACAACGCATAAACGAACATGAACGTGCATAAAAGTGCAAGTCCCCAGACAGTATTAAAGTAACTTTGAAATATGTAGATAAAAACTCCGAGTCCAAATACTATTGTAAATAGAAGAATTCGTTCTTTCATGTTGAAAATACCTTCATACTCCCGTTTTAATTCCTATAATATTATAGCAAAAACTTATTTTTCCCGTCCAAAATTAAAGAAATTTATTACTTTTTGTAATACAAATTCCTCTGTTTATATGTTTTATTGTTTAAAATGTGTTAAAAAACGTTAAAATACTTGCTTTTAAAATAAATTAAGCTATAATAATACTTGTACAAAGAGAGAAGGAGTTTTATTATGAACAAAGAAGAATTAGTACAAGAAATTGCAAAAAAATCTAACGTAACTCAAAAAGAAGCTGCTGAAGTTTTGGGTGCTATGATTGAAACTATCCAAAAAACAGTTTCAAAAGGTAAAAAAGTTACATTAGTAGGCTTCGGTACTTTTGAATCAAGAAAAAGAGCCGCAAGAATCGGCCGTAACCCACAAACTGGCAAGGAATTAAAAATCCCTGCAACTACTGTTCCGGCATTCTCAGCTGGTAAAAAATTCAAAGAAGCTGTTAACAAAAAATAAGCAATTTTTTGAAGATTGTTTTTATGAAAAGGACTTATTAGAAATAATAAGTCCTTTTTTTAATTTTCGTTTTGTTTTTCAAACTTTATATCATAACCCATTATTTTTGCAAGAAATTTCATTTCGTCATATTTCATAGAGCTATTTACCATTTTTTGTGATAATCCATGTACCGTATATTTTTTCCCAGATATTTCCGATGCATATTTCGCAAGTTCTGTTAATGTCATTTTTTCTTTTACAAGCAGTATTTATAAATCTTCTCTTACACCCATTCTATTATTATATAATTTTCAATAAATATTGACATTTTTAGATAAGTGAGTTATAATTTTAAATATATTTAATTAAATATATCTAAAATTTGATAATTTTTTGTAATATAAGTTAATAAATGGAGGGCCAATTGAAAAATGGATTTACTCTGGCTGAAGGTGTTACGTACCTAGTCATGCCAAACAACCAACGTAAAGTTGCATTTACATTGGCAGAAGTTTTGATAACACTCGGTATAATCGGAGTTGTTGCTGCAATGACAATGCCTTCATTGATTCAAAATTATCAAAAGCAAGAAATGGCGGCAAAAGTAAAAAAAGTATATTCAGTTTTGTCGCAGGCTCAACTCAGAGCCATAGAGGATAACGGGGAATATCAGTATTGGGATAATGATAAATCTGTAAATGCTGAGGAATATTTTAATAAGTATTATAGACCATATTTGTCTGTAATAAAAGTATGCCATGATTATTGCGGCTATGATAGTAGGGATCCATGGAAAAAGATAAACGGTTCTAGTTGGGAATATTCGGTTTTTGTAAATAATTATCGTCTGCCGGTTATTTTGTCGGACGGTACTTTGATTGTTTTTTCTGTTGCTGGGGGTTCGGATAATCCTGATGATGCAGTATACAATAATTTCATATATTTTGATATTAATGCACACAGGCCACCTAACAGACTAGGGCGTGATACATTTATATTTACGAGATCAGATAAGGGAATTTTACCGTTTGGGATTGATTTAGCAGAAGATGAGATTAATAATGGTTGTTCTAAAAGTGGTTCTGGCCGGTATTGTGCTGCAAAAATTATGAGGGACGGATGGCTGATAAAAGAGGACTACCCATGGTAATATTGTTTATTTTTTGTTTTTCAGCCATTCTTGCTTCTTTTTCAAGAAAATTTGATTTATAAAGTTTTTTCTTGTGCCATTTATTTTTAAACATTTCTTTAACCCCTTTTTCGCTCAAAACTTCCAAATCATTAAACGGGGACATGTCAGGATATTGTCTTAATGCTTTAACATATTCTTTTGCTTTTTTGAACAGCGGGTGTCCTTTTTTTATTACTCCGTCTTTTGCTATTGTTTGTTTGTAGAATCTTTCGTTAAATTCTAACCAGTTATAGTATGGAAATTTTTGTAATATAAAGCCTTTAAAGTTGTTTAGTCCTTTATCAATATTTTTTGATAATCCTGCAAAGTATCGTGCCATAATCTGATATTGCTCAATATGTTTACTTTCATGTTTTATAATTCTTTTTATAAGAGGACGGAAGATATATAAACTGAATATCTTATTCAAATTTATTTCTGCAGTGTATGGATTTGCGCTTGCAGCTGTATTATCTAAAAAAATTCTGGAATGAATTCTGGGTTTTACGGGCAATTTATTTTTTTCTGCTACCCGGTTGAGAGTATTTAATATGAATCTACACTGCTTGATTTGCATTACTACCTCCATTGCTATAAAAGTGGGAGAAGATAAAAATTGCCAAAATTAAAAAGCAGTTTTAATAAAACTTAATTATTTGCAAATACAAATGAATTTTTAATGCATTGTTGTTTTGTCTAGTGCAACTGTACCCCTTGCCGTGATAAAAAAGTTCGTACAAACCTCAATTTGGTGGATGCAGCGGTACGTTGCCTAGTCGACTGAGAAGATTTCTCTGATATCATCCATTGTAAGAGATTTTACAATATTTCTGTCAACTGAAATTACGCTATCCACAAGGTTGCGTTTAACCGTTTTGAGTTTTTGAATTTTCTCTTCAACAGTATTTTTTGTAATAAGTCTGTATACAAAAACTTTTTTAGTTTGTCCGATACGGTAAGCTCTATCTGTGGCCTGATCTTCGACAGCAGGATTCCACCATGGATCGTAATGAATTACGTAATCAGCACCTGTTAAGTTCAAACCCGTTCCGCCGGCTTTTAGACTGATTAAGAAGATTGGAATAGAAGGTGTTGAATTAAATCTTTCAACAGCACCCTGTCTGTCTTTAGTTTTACCCGTCAAGTATTCATAAGGAATGCCTTCTCTTTCAAGCCAAGCCTTTATTATATCAAGCATATCGACAAACTGGCTGAATAAAAGTATTCTGTGTCCCTCATCAATAATTTCTTCAAGCATTGCTTTGAGTTTTTCAAATTTGCCTGATTTCATAATATTTTTAACATTTTCTTTATCGTAGAGTCTCGGGTGGCAGCAGATTTGACGTAATCTTAACAGTGCGGAGAATATTGAAAGTCTGCTCTTTTCAAGCCCGTTTTGCTCAATTGATTTAAATAATTCTTCTTTTGTACTGTCAAGAACTTGCAGGTAGAAGTCTCTTTGTTCATCTGTAAGCTCACAGTATGCAATGTTTTCAACTTTATCAGGTAAGTCTTTTGCAACATCGCGTTTCATACGGCGTAAGATAAACGGATAAATCTGTAATTTTAAACGTTTTTCAACAGTTTTATCCTGACGTTCCATAATCGGATTAACGTATCTGTAATTAAATTCAGACATACTGAACAGGAATCCCGGCATTAAAAAGTCAAATACAGACCATAATTCCTCAAGTTTGTTTTCAATCGGTGTACCTGAAAGCGCCAGTTTATGTGATGCCTGTAATTTTTTGACGGCCTGAGCAGTCTGGGACATTGCATTTTTAATATTTTGTGATTCATCAAGTATTACGTATCGGAAATTGTAATCTTTAAGTTTATTGATATCACGTCTTATTAAAGCATAACTTGTTATAACAACATCGTAGTTTGGTATTTCTTTAAAGAATTCTTTTCTGTCAACTCCTGAAAGCTTTAAGGTTGTTAATGTCGGGGCGAATTTTTGAATTTCCGATTCCCAGTTGAACACAACAGTTGTCGGACAGATTACGAGAGTTGGTGCAGGGCCGTCTTCTTCTTTAGCTTTTTGAATAACCGCCAATGCTTGAAGTGTTTTTCCGAGTCCCATGTCATCTGCAAGTATTCCGTTAAGCCCGTATTTATACATAAACCAGAGCCAGCCAAAACCCTTGGTTTGGTATTCACGGAATTCGGCATTGATACCTTCAGGAAGTTTCAAATCTTCTGATGTCGAGAAGTTTGACATCTGTTTCCAGAAGTTTTCAAATTTTTCACTTAAAACAAGTTCTACATTGAGGTTTTTAAGTTCGTTAATCAAGCCTGCACGATAGGTTTTTACGATAAATTTATTTTCATTATTTCTATAGACATCAAAAGAGTTAAAGGCGCGCATTATTGCATAAATATCCTGAGCAGGATATTCGACAAACCCGAGACTCCTTATGCGGCTGTATTTTTCTCCGCTTTGTATTGTTTCGTAAACCTCATCAAAGTTGATAATTTCTTCTCCGACCTGCCCGTATAAAAATATCTCAAATGAATCTTCTGCCTCTTCGGAAAAATCAATTTTTGCACAGAGTTTAAACGGATCATCCATAAGTTTAAAGAAGGTCATATCATCTTTTTCAATGAATTTCCAGCCTTCTCCGGCCTGTTTTATGTAATAATTATAGAAATCTATGGCATTTTCTTTTTCCAGAGCAAGGTTGTTTGTCTGCATAGGAACAAACTTACAGGCAAGAAGCATTTGATAAGCTTCCTGTTCATGTTTTAAGTTTCTTTTTATCCAATAAACAAGGTCTTCTCCCTGTTTTTTGATTGTAATATACGGAGCCTTTTCTGCAGTGGTTTTAGAATATGGAACAACTACTCCGTCATATTCAAATTCCAGAGAAGCTTTCAAAGACTGGTCGTAATCAATACCCATAGTTACAATATTCAGAGGCGGACGTTCCTCAAGCATCAATTTACTGATATTGTCTGCAATTTCAACATCCATAATCTCTTGAAGTTTCGGCAATTCTTCGTAGATAAATTTTCCGCCGTCTGCATCTTTCAAATCCGTAAACGAAGATTTAATAATGTTTTGCGGAATTGAACTCATTGCAATATTAGTCGGGAATATTATATTTTTGTATCTTCCCCACTTTAAATGTCTTGAAAAATATCTGACTTCTTCCAGCGGGTAAACATCGTCTTTATCAGGCCTTTTCCACTCCAAAGATAACAAAATAGTCCCTTGTGCGCCGGTATTAACGTTTAATATAAGTTTCCATTCTTCATCGGTAAATTTTAATCTTTCTTTTGTTTTTTCGTCAAGGACTTCATCAGCCTTGGACAAAAGTGTGAACATAGGACCGAATTTTGTAATAGGAATATCGTACCAGCCGGCTTTTTTATCCTGCCTTGAGATTGTCAAAAGCTGCTGAAATATTGCAACTTCTACTTTTTGAGAGTTATTCAGCTCAAAATCTGGATTTTGTTTTTGGGCTTCTATTAATGCTCGTAAAATTGGTTCAATCTGTCTTACGACTTTGCCGGTTTCTCTTGAACGAACGAGTACTGAAAAGAAATTTGCTTTTCTTTTGGAATTAAAGTGGAAGATGTAGTTCCCCTGCGGCTCTTCTGTTAATGCTGTATTTTCATCCGGAAAATCAAATTCCATCCCGAACTTTGTCTCAAGCCAATCTTCATAAGCGTGTTCATCAATGGCTTTAAGAGCAACAGCTACGGCATGTTTGCACCATTCTTCTTTGAGCGGGCAATTACATCTGGCTTCAACTTTATTTTTTTTGAAGATTAAATCAGTGTTGTAGTGATCCTGAAAATTTCCTTTTACTTTAGCCATATAAAAGTTTTTTTCAGGATAAGAATCAAATACCATATCTTTAAGATGGTATTCATAACCTCTACGCCAGCTGCCGGCACTTGCATTTTCTTTTATAAATTTGTAATTAAATTCCTGCGGTTTAGCACTCATTATATTTTGAGTATCTCTTTCTTTCCCTAAGGGTACAAACTTTCGGATATAGATTAAATCTATAAGCCCTTATTAACATTTACATTATTACATAAAAAAATAAAAAGACAAGGAGTTTTTTACAAATTTTGTCCTAAAATATAAAAATGGAAAAAGTAAGCAAAAACAACCCCGAAAATTGCACCTACAATAACTTCTAACGGAGTATGTCCGAGCAGTTCTTTTAATTTTCCACCGATAGCCTGAACATCGTGTTTGTAAAAATCTTCCATCATTCTATTTAAGCATGCCGCTGTTTTTCCTGCCGCACGTCTGACCCCGGCCGCATCATACATTGTTATAAGAGCATACCCTATAGCAATTGCAAACACTATTGAATCCCAGCCTTCAATAAGACCTACTGCAGTTGAAAGCCCCATAACTCCTGCTGAATGAGAGCTTGGCATGCCGCATGTTGTCGTAAATATTTTAAAATTTATTTTTTTTGTTTTAATTGTAAAAATAATAAATTTAATTAATTGCGCCAAAAATGCAGCTAAAATTCCGGCTAATAATGCTTCATATCCTGTGTTTGCAATACATGTAACCATTAAATCCTACTCTCTTTATTATTTGTGCTTTTTTAGTATAACATAATAAGTCATTTTGTAAAATATTTAAACATAACAAAATATTATCGTAACAGTAATTATCTAATAAAAATTTACCTACCTAATTAGGGCGGGCGTGGGGTATTGATTGTTACCCTTCCTAACCTTCCCTAAACATGGAAGGAATTATTTTTTTGATCTCGCAATTATCTAATCCTGATTTTGTTCAGAATTTCTTCAAATACTTTTGATTGAAGGTTGTTTTTTGATAAAATTTCGAAACATTCATCTAATAATTTGTTCAAATCCTCTTTGGCTTTATCAAGCCCGTAAAGACTTGTATAAGTTAATTTCCCTTCTTCCTTGTCTTTACCTATTGTTTTGCCAATTTCTTCAAAAGTTGATGTTTCGTCTAAAATATCATCGGCGATTTGAAATGCTACACCTAATTTTTGTCCGAAATTTGTTATTTGTTCAATTTGATTATCAGTTGCATCTGCAATTATTGCTCCTGTTCTCAGAGCAAGTTTGAAAAGGTCGGCTGTTTTGTGTGTATGAATGTATTCTAAAATTTCCGGAAGTTGTTCATCTTCAGTGTCAAACAAGCCTGTTTGAAAAAGTTTTTCGCTTTCAATATCAACAACCTGTCCTGCAATAACACCGTATGCACCTGCAGCTTGAAAATATTCTTCCATTATTTTTATTAATTTTTCTGCTCCTAAATTTTTTGAATTTTTTAAAATTGTTTGGGGGGCGAAAGTTAAAAGGGCATCTCCTGCAAGCACCGCATGGGCTTCTCCAAAAACCATGTGATTGGTAAGCTGTCCGCGTCTGTACATATCATTATCCATGCAGGGCAAATCATCATGAATTAAAGTCTGAGCATGGAGCATTTCTATAGCGCATGCTGTTGGTATTGCATCTTCATAATTCCCGCCGAACATCCTGCAGGTTTCAAGGCACATAACGGGTCTTAATCTTTTACCCGGGAGTGTTACTGTATATTTCATTGATTTAAAAATCTTTTGCGGATAGCAAATCGGCATATATTCATCAATTTTTTTATCAATAAGTTCAATGTAATCATTCATTTTCATATTCAATACCTTTATAAATATTTTGTTTTAATGTATTTCTTGCACTCTGGCGCTTTTTTTCGCTGATTTTTGCAATGTGCTTGTTATGGACAAATTTTTTCGAATGTTCTTCTTTTTTACCTTCATATTTTATACGTTCTTTGTATTCTTTGGCTTCGTCAATGAATGCAAGATAACTTTCGTAGCGTGAAGGGTCGATTTTATCAATATTATTTAAAACATTACAGCCGTCTTCATTTATATGGAGACAATCGGAATATTTACAATCATCTCTGAATTTTGCAATATCATCAAATAACAAATCTACATCAGCAGGCAGTATAAAATCAAATTTTACGTTACTGAACCCCGGAGTGTCAACAATTCTGGATGTGTCATTAATTTTTATAATTTCACAGTGCCTTGTTGTGTGTGTGCCGCGTTGAGTTTTTTCACTGACCTGTTTTGTTCTGAGGTTTAAATCAGGATTAATCGAGTTTACAAGGCTTGATTTCCCGACTCCGGAATTCCCGCATAAAACGCTTGTTTTACCTTCAAGAAGTTTCTCAAAGTTTTTAATCCCTTTATGTTCTGTTGCAGATGTGTAGACAATCTTGTAGCCTAAAGTTTCATAAATCTTTTTAATTTTTTCTTTAAGGTGCTTGTCCCACTTCAAATCTTCTTTGTTAAAACAGAGAACAGTTGCAATATTATAATACTTTGCAAGTGCAATATAGCGGTTTAACTGATGAAGCTCCAAATCAGGCTCTTTGAGGGCTGAAACAATAATAATTTGATCAATATTTGCAACACTTGGCCGTTTTATAAAATTTTTTCGTTCAATAATTTTTGTTATCACTCCGTTCTCAAACTCGACGAAGTCCCCGACAAGAATTTTTTCTTTCTGTTTTTTTAATACTTCACGAATTTTGCATTCGTGAGTATTTTGTCCATCGTCAACATAGTAGAAATCAGAATGAATTTTATATATTTGTCCTTCAGCCATTACTGAATCATTTTAACATAAAAATGTTTTAATCTTCACCTTCCTGATAATTTTCATATTGAAGTTTGTCATTATATAGGAATGAATAGAAGTGTGCTCCTAATTTTTCCGGATATACATCTAAATCCCATGTATCAGCACCTAATTGATTTGGACCCTTTGCTCCGTTTACATCAACTACAATAGAGCCGCATCTGCCTTCTGATGAGCTTACTTTTATATCATTCCCGTTTGCATCTTTGACAGGGTTCCCTTTATCATCAGTTTGAGTCCAGGTATTAGTCCAGCTGCAGTCCCCGTTATGGTTATACCTGTTGACCAAAATTACGCTTCCATCATTCAAAATAGCACTGCTGTAGCTTGAAAAATTTCGGAAAACAGTTTTGCCGTTCGAATAAGTCTTTTTATTATACTTTGTTTTCCAGTTCCAGCAGCCCCCCTGACCTTCTTTGCATATTTTAATAGTTTTTAAATCTTTAGAAAATTCTTCAAGAATTTCATCATTTGTATTTGAATTGTTAAATAATTCTCCATAAGAACCATACCCGTTACGGCCTTTAGTCATTATCTAAGCATTTGATAATTTAGAATAAGAGTTTTTGGCCTGATTAAGCAGTACTTTGTTCTTATAATTAGCAATCAAAGACGGTATAGTCATAGCCGCAACCACACCGATAACACCGAGTGTAATTAAAACTTCAGCTAAAGTAAAACCATTAAAACAATAATTGTAAATCTTGGAATGCAATGCTATACTTGCATTTGCGGGGGGAGGGCGATTTCAAAAGCTTCTCTATTTGACATTTTTCATCCTCCATACTTTTCTTCATTATTTATTATTTTTCTTGTTTTGTCAACCCTGTTTTGATGAAATCAGGAACTCTGTTTTTAGCTTTTTGCATAAGCATATATTGCTCTTTTAGTTTTGCTTTTTCTTCAGCGGATGCATTTTTTGCTTTTTCATTCATTTGGGTATAAATTTCTTTTTCTGCAGTGTTGCCTTTGATGTAAACATCCATATCTTTGCCCTTTTTAAAGGCATTTACGTTTCCTTCATAATTTATTTGCGGAGCTTTAAAAATAGTATAAAGCAGCGCAAATCCGCCGATGAATGCACCGATTAGACCGGCCCAAGCTCCGAGCTGGAGCAGGAATCGTTTATTTCCTCTTGCATTTTTGTGCTGTTTGTAAACGATTTTTTCGGCTTTATCTCCAAGAGTGTCTACGAGAAAATCTCCATCCATAAGTTCAAACAGCAATCTTGCTCCTAAGCCAAGCCCTCCGACAAAAGCAGCTTTTGTTAGTATTGCTTTTTCTCCTGTTTTGGATATCGGGTTTTGGTCTTTTTTAGGAGTTTGTACAGATGATTTAAATGAAAAATTGTTATTTATTGTACCAATTTTCATTTATGCTCCTTTAATAAGCATTCCTTTACCGTTATTTGCCATTTGGACAGTTGCATAATGGTTAATCTTTTGGTCTAAAGATACATCTTCGTCCTTAACCTCATTATTCACTTCTTCCATGATATTTGATTTTAAATCTCTGTCGCGGCTGAAAACATCCATTTCTTTTTCTCTTGTGAATGCTCTGACTTTAGTATTATAAAGTTTTGCCGGGAGTGTTAATGCCATAGTGATTAAACCTGCGCCAACGCCTATTCCGGAAAGTTTTAGTGCTCTGTTTTTAACCCCTGATTTAATAAAACAGCTTCCGATACCTGCTGCCGTTGCGCCGACTAAAGCGCTTCCTCCGATTGAACCCCATATAGCAAGACCTTTTTCTGTTCCTCTGTTAATCGGATTTTCGTAACCGTTTTTGTTGGATGTAAAATGCGGTTTTGGGCAACATCTGTCAATAGCTGAAATTCTCATACTTTATACTCCTTTTTAATTTATGGATATATAATAACTCAACAAAATTTTTTTTGCTGTTTTGTTACTAATTTTTCTTTAATTTGTAACATTTATTTGAAGTTAATAATGTTTGTGCTATTATCTATTTAACAGATGATTATAACAGTTATGAAAAGGGGAAAAATATGATTTCAGTAAACGATTTAAAAACAGGCTTAACGCTACAATTGGACAACGGTTTATGGTCTGTTGTTGAATTTTTACACGTAAAACCAGGCAAAGGTGCTGCGTTTGTCAGATCAAAACTTAAAAACGTTGAAACAGGCCAGGTTGTTGAAAAAACTTTCCGTGCAGGTGAAAAAGTTGCAAAAGCTATGCTTGACAGACGCGAAATGCAATATCTGTACAAAGAAGGCAAAGAATACGTTATGATGGATAACGAAACTTATGAACAGCTCCAGTTAACAGAAGATCAAATTGGCGATGGTATTAAATATTTAAAAGAAAATATGGTTGTTCAGGTATTAATGCATGATGGAAGAATTATTGGTGTTGATCTTCCTGCTCACGTAATTTTGGAAGTAACAGATACGCCACCGTCAGAAAAGGGGAACACTGCTCAGGGCGGTACAAAACCTGCTACTCTTGAAACAGGAGCCGTTGTTAACGTTCCGTTCTTTATCTCTAACGGCGACAAAATTCGTGTTGATACCAGAACAAATGAATACTTAGACAGAGCGTAGCGCGGGCGAACCGGAGCGAAGGCTGGTATTGGCCTATAAACAAGAGAGTCATAGCTCCGTTAATTGTGAGCAAAAAAGACGTAAATTTGAAAGGTAAAATATGAAATTTGATATAGATTATGTTGAAAAATTAGCAAAAGTATTGGCTGATAATTCTTTGACCGAAATTTCTTTAGAAGACGGCGAACAGGCAATTACTTTAAGAAAAGAAGTTATGGGTGTTGCTGCAGCGCCTGTAGTTGCTACTCCGCAGCAGGTTCAACCTGCTCCTGCTTCTTCTCCTGCCGAACAAAAAGAAGTTAAAAAAGGTAAACCTTTAACTTCTCCAATGGTAGGTACTTTCTATTCCGCACCTTCTCCTGACGCTGAACCTTTTGTAAAAGTCGGCCAGACTGTTAAAGAGGGTGATGTTGTTTGTCTCGTTGAAGCGATGAAGCTTATGAATGAAATCGAAGCTGAATTTTCAGGCAAGATTACGGAAATTTGTGTTCAGGACGGTCAGCCTGTAGAGTTCGGTCAGGTTTTAATGTATATAGAATAGCAGGAAGGTAGGAAGATAAGAAGTTTGGAAGATAGGCAATTTACAAGCTTACCCTCTTAACTTCTTATCCTCAAAAGAGGGAATATGTTTAGAAAAGTATTAATTGCAAACCGCGGGGAAATAGCGGTAAGAATAATAAGAGCTTGCAGAGAAATCGGAATTCCAACAGTTGCTATATACTCTCAGGCTGATGCTAATTCGCTTCATGTAAGACTTGCAACAGAAGATTATTGTATAGGACCTGCTCAAAGCGCAAAAAGTTACTTGAGCATTCCGGCAATTATTTCGGCTGCGATTGTGTCAGGTGCTGATGCAATTCATCCCGGTTACGGTTTTATGTCTGAAAGAGCTGATTTCGCTGAAATTTGTGCAAAACACGGGATTAAATTTATAGGACCGACAGCAGAAGCTATGAGAAAAATGGGGGATAAAGCAACAGCCCGTAAAACTATGATTGAAAATAATGTTCCTGTTACCCCGGGTACAGGAATTTTGAAAACTCCTGAAGAAGTTAAGGAATTCGCGCATAAAGTCGGTTATCCGATAATTTTGAAAGCTACTGCAGGAGGCGGCGGGAAAGGTATGAGAATTTGCCGTTCAGATGATGATGTTGAAACTAATATGAATCTTTGTCAGTCTGAAGCTCAAAACTTTTTCGGGAATCCTGATGTTTATGCTGAAAAATATCTGGAAAATCCTCGTCATATTGAAGTTCAAATTCTTGCAGATCAATACGGCAACGTAGTTCATCTTGGAGAAAGAGACTGTTCTATTCAAAGACGTCATCAAAAACTTCTTGAAGAAGCTCCGTCTCCGGCTATTGATGAGGCTACACGTAAAGAAATGGGGGCGGCGGCTGTCAGGGCTGCGAAGGCTATTAATTATGAAAGTGCCGGTACCTGTGAATTTTTACTTGACCATGACGGTAAGTGGTATTTTATGGAAATGAATACCAGAATTCAGGTTGAACATTGCGTAACAGAAATGATTTCAAATGTGGATTTGGTCAGGGAGCAAATCATGATTGCTTCCGGTGAAAAACTTGATTTTACACAGGATGAAATTATGCTTCGCGGGCATGCAATCGAATGTCGTATTAATGCTGAAAATCCTGAAAAAGACTTTATGCCAAATCCGGGCACTATTACAGGTTATGTAACTCCGGGCGGTTTTGGGGTTAGGGTTGATTCTCACGCTTATCAGGATTATTCAATCCCGCCTTATTACGATTCTATGATAGGAAAACTTATCTGCTGGGGCAGAACAAGAAATGAGGCCCGCAGAAGAATGTACAGAGCCTTAAAAGAATATGTTATTACAGGTGTTGAAACAACTATACCTTTCCATCAGGAAATTATAGAAGACCCTGTATTTATGAGCGGGAATTTCAACACTGGATTTATAGAAGATTTCTATAAACGTACAGGAAAAGATAAAAAATAAAATAAAAAAGCCTGAGATATATCTCAGGCTTTTTTAAAAGTCGAAGAAATCTTTAACAGGTATATCTAATTTTTCTGCTATATCTATTAAAAGTCCTAAACTGACACATCTTTTGGCAGTTTCAATTTTTGCGAGATGCTCTCTTGATATATCTAATAATTCTGCAAGCTGATTTTGCGAAAGTCCTTTTGCCTTCCGGAATTTAAATATATTTCTGCCTAATTGTAAAATTTTTGTAGTCTTATTGTACACAAATTAATTTTATGTGTTACATTATAAAATGTATGTAGTCTAAAAGAGAACAAAAAGAGGTATTTATGAAAGAGGTATTTACTACAGTTATGTGGAACAATCAGCGAAAAATGGCCTTTACTCTCGCGGAAGTTTTAATAACTCTAGGTATAATAGGTGTTGTTGCTGCCTTGACAATGCCCGCGTTAATAGGAAACTATAGAAAAGTTCAAACAGTTACCCAATTAAAAAAGATGTATTCTGCAATGCATCAATCTATTCAAATGGCTCAGAATGAGTATGGTGATATTGTAGACTGGGACTGGACACTGAATTCGGATGAATTTTTTCAAAAATATTTAAGTTTAAATTTTTCCGTTCTAAAAAACTGCGCTCAAGGAGAAGGCTGTTGGAATAAAGATGGCGGATTTCAACTAAGCGGTTATAAATACTCAGATGCTCCATCTTTTGCAGCAGGAGGCATAGCTTCAAAAATAAGTTTGTCTGATGGAACTTATATTGCTTTGATAAAGCAGGATAATAATCATATCCATATACATGTTGATGTTAATGGTGATAAAAGACCAAATACTTATGGTATAGATATCTTTGTTATGACACTAACTTTAAAAGAGTATTCTGATTATGCTCATAATATTCCAGTTGCGGGTTTATATATGTTTGGTCATGGTTTGACCAGAAATGATGTAAAATCAACGGGTTGTGATAAAAATAAAAGCGGATTTACTTGTGGAGAACTTATATTAATGGATAGCTGGGATATTAGAAAGGATTATCCGTGGAAATAATATTTAACATAAGGGTTGAAAACCTCATAAAAATATGCTACAATGATAGCAGGTAGTATGTGTGTGAGGTTTTTGTATGGCAGGAATAAATTTATTCTATAATTTTACAAATCCTTTTGAAAAGCAAAAAGAACAGAGAAAACAGCAACGAGAAGCTTTGATAAAGAAAAATTATGATGAGATTTATGCCCACGAGCTTGCACATAAGCGTGCCGGCGGTGATCTTGCAGGGGCAATCGTAATTGAAAGAAATGCAGATGGAGTTCCATTTGCAGGACATGTTGATATTAAAATGCCTTCCTTAAATCCTGATAATCCGCAAAAGACTATTAATGATGCAAATACTGTAATTCGTTCGGCAATGGCTCCTTCTGATCCTTCGGATCAAGATTTTCGTGTTGCGGCTCAGGCTCAGAGCATAAAAATGCAGGCACAGGCTATGAAATCTAAAAATGTCGGGAATAAATTGGATTATAATGCATAATTAGTTTTCAATATTGAAAATCTTATAAAAATTTGTTATAATATATGGTGTAACATTAAAATTATAAGAGGAGCTGATTATGAAAAGATTATTTAATTTACAACGTCGGGGGGGGGGCGCTCCCAGCTAAAAGAAGTCAATAAGGCTGGATGCCAAGTTGTTTACTTTCATGTCATTGCGCACTTGTTGTGCAATCTCGTAAATGGAAGATTGGAAGGTAAGAGGGTAAGAAGTTATGCTATTATCAGGAATAATAATAGTGTTTCTTTCTCACAGTTTGCTATAAATAAAAACAAGTTCTTTACTTTAATAGGACTCTGCCGACCAAAACGATTGAGTATCGTTTTGGGAGAGGTATTTAGAATTGGTTTCAATCAATCAAACACGAGAAGATTACTATCCACCCATATTCCCTCCCTAATCAGGGAGGGAGATAACCTCGTTTCACGCTTCACATCTCACTCTTCACTAAAATCAAAAATCGCATTTACCTTGGCAGAGGTATTAATAACTCTTGGTATAATAGGTGTTGTTGCAGCGATGACTATGCCTTCACTTATTGCAAGTTATGAAAAACAGAAAACTGTTACACAACTGAAAAAGATATACTCTGCGATGTCTCAATCTGTACAGATGGCTCAGGCTGATTATGGTGATATTGACAGTTGGGATTGGTCGTTAGATGCTTTTGATTTTTTTGATTTGTATCTTGCAAAAAATTTCAATATTATAAAAAATTGTAAAAGCGAAACGGGCTGTTGGAATGATAATGGAGTTTTTCAGTTGGGAGGTTCTTTACATCAGGAAAACCCGCTTAATTCGTACTGGAGTAAATTAACATTATCGGATGGCACCTATGTAGCACTGTTAAAACAGGATAATGCTCATATACATATTATGGTAGATATTAACGGAAGGAAAAAACCTGACAGGTTTGGAAAAGATATCTTTGAATTTACGATGACCAGTGAACCTTTTACTGATTACGCTCACAAAATAACCGGTTCCGGATTATACTTTTTTTGTACCGGTTTATCACGGGCTGAATTGGCATACACAAATAGTGAAGCATGTAATAACTCTAAAACAGGACAGTGCTGCGGTGCTCTGATAATGTATGATGGCTGGCAGATAAAAAACGATTATCCCTGGTAGATAAATTAACCCGAAAATGTTTAAATATAATATTTGTGATATAATCATGCTCGTATGAGTGTACAATTCAGGTATTATGCTAAAGAACTTTTAAATATTGCCCTGCCGATTATAATGGGAAACCTCGGGTTTATCCTGATTGGTGCCGGAGATGTTCTTGTTGCTGGGCATCATTCGACTGATACTCTTGCTGCTATCAGTATTGCAACGGCTATTACTAATTGTATTCAGACATTCGGTGTTGGCTTAATATCCAGTGTTTCTCCTTTGCTTTCTAATTTTAGAGGAGAAAAGAAAAGTGCCAAAAAATATTTTTATCCGACAATCAGATTTGCAATGATTCTGGCATTTATAATTATGCTTGCAGTTCTTGCATTCATTCCTGTTATTGATTATTTGCATTTTGCCCCAAAATTAGTTCCTATGATAAAAGAATATATGTTTATTACGGCTTTTGCCACTTTTGGAGCATATTTACATTCCGCGTTAAAGGAATTTTTACAGGCTTTTGAAATTGTTGTGTTTCCGAATTTAATTACTGCTATAGCGGTATTTTTAAATATTGCTTTATGTTTTGCTATGGTATTCGGATTTGGTCCTATTCCTTCAATGGGAGTTGTAGGCTTAGCTGTCGCAAGTTTTATCATAAGATACTTTATGGGATTTGCACTTTTAATATATTGTTTTACATTAATGAATTTTAAGGATCATAAAGATTTTGAGTATTACAAGAGTTTGATAAGAATAGGAATACCGATATCATGTGCTGTTATGGTTGAATTTATAGCATTCAACAGTATTGCAATCCTGATGGGGCGTGTTGACGGAGTTTATGCTGCCGCTCAGAATTTGGTATGTACGTTGACGACAATTTCGTTTATGGTTCCGTTTGCTGTTTCTAATGCTATTGCTGTTAAAGTCGGTTTTGCAAACGGTGCTGGTAATATCAAGGATTTGAAAAGATATTCTTTTGTTGGAATTGTTATTTGTACAGGATTTATGATGCTGAGTGCGCTTGTATTCTCAACATTCCCGCATTTTCTTGTCGGATTGTTCAGTCAGGATGCAAATCTTATAAAAATTTCAGTGCCTATTTTGTATATTT
>CALUVX010000108.1 GCA_944324295.1 Candidatus Gastranaerophilales bacterium | reverse complement strand
CGGTGTCCTAAATATGAACAAAAACAAAAGACATATAATAACAACAAAAGTTGAACACCCATGCGTTTTGAATTTATATCAAACACTGGAAAAAGAAGGTTATAACGTTGATTATATCGGGGTAAATTCAAACGGAGAACTTGATTTAGCTCAATTGGAAGAAGCTATAAATGATGATACCGCCCTTGTTTCCGTAATGTATGCGAATAACGAAACCGGTGTAATTTTTCCGATTGAAAAAATATCTGAAATTATCAAATCAAAAAATAAAGAAACAAAATTCTTTGTAGACGCAGTTCAGGTATCAGGCAAAATCCCGATTGATGTTCAAGCACTAGGTGTGGATTTAATGGGTATTTCAGGCCATAAATTCCACGCCCCAAAAGGTATCGGTGCACTTTACGTAAATTCAAAAACTTTAATAACACCTTTAATCATCGGCGGTCATCAGGAACGCGGCAAACGTGCGGGAACTGAAAATGTACCGTATATTGTAGGAATTGCAAAAGCGGCTGAACTTGCAACAGATCATTTGAAATACGAGGCAACTGAAGTTAAAAGACTTCGTGATAAGCTTGAAAAAAATATCGTCAAAAATGTATTTAATGCAAGATTAAACACAGGAGTCGTAAACAGGGTTCCGAATACTACAAATATAGGCTTTGAATACATTGAAGGAGAACTTATTCTTCTTCATTTGAGCGACTTAGGAATTTGTGCAAGTTCAGGAAGTGCCTGTACATCAGGCTCGCTAGAGCCGTCGCATGTTCTAAGAGCCATGAATGTTCCATTCACCGCAATTCATGGAAGCATCAGATTTTCTTTAAGCAAATTCACAACAGAAGCTGAAATTGATTACGTATGTGAAAAAATGCCGGGAATTATTGAAAAATTAACAAATATTTCACCATACCAAGATGAGCTTGAAGCGCTGAAAAAATTAAAACATTAATCTTCTGATTAATACTTTTGACTAATTACAAAAAAATCGTAAGACTCTGGTCTTACGATTTTTTACGTAAATATAAGTTTTTTTAAATCACAACTCTGTTGAATAGTTTTCTATGACATTCACCTTTATCCTGTCTTTAAGGAGTTTATGGTTATGAAAAAATTTATACTTATACTAAGCTTTTTATTTATTGCAAATTCTTGTATTGCCGCAAGTCAATATGGTGCAATACTTGATAACATTGAAAATTCATTATACGGTTTTACATATACAACATCAGATGATGCATCAAGACTTTCAAGAATCGAAGAAAGCGTTTACGGACAAAGTAAGCCGAATAAATCTCTTAATGAACGTATAGCATCATTAAAAAAAGATATGTCAGCAGATTTGATAGGGCAGGAAATTGCACCGAAGGAAGATACATTTGCTGAAGACGAATACAAATATAATGATAGAATTGCAGAAGAAAAAATGCCTCCAGCCGGTGCAAATGTGGACTATCCATCAGTAAATGAACTGGAAAAACAAGTATTTAAACAAGAATTTAAAAATCAAGATCTGAATAGCAGGCTTGCCAAACTTGAAAAACAAGCCCTCGGGCAAACTTATGAAACAGATGCCTTTTCCTCACGCGTAGAAAGATTACAGGCAAAAATTAAACCGGAAGCACTTATGGAAAACAAATTGGCTGATTCATCAAACAGTTTATATGATGAAGGTTCAATTCCGCTTGATAAAGATTATAACTTAAGCGGTTATCAACCTCCTGAATTCGATTATGATGCATATAATGCAAAAAATCAAAAGCCTGTAAGAGTAAATCTTGCATCAGTTGAAAAATCAATATTCAAACAATCTTTTAATAATGAAAATATGAATAACAGATTGGCACGTCTTGAATCAACAATGTTCGGGACAACATTTGATACAGATACACAGGAGGACCGTTTGAGACGTATCTCAAGTGCTTATAAGGCTCAAAAAACAGCAAGCAGATACGACTCAAACAAGTTTTCCCAGAACATGGCAACCGCGATGCAGATTGGTACAATCTTACTAATGATTTTAGCCTGTGTCCTTTAGAAAATTAAAACGGCTCATGTAAAATACATGAGCCGTTTAGCTGATATTTACCTTTCATTAATAAAATCTTTCCAATAACTTTTTCCGCTGTCTTGCGGGTGTATATCTGCCAATGCATAATAAGCACAAGCATATTGGTTAACAGCATTAGTTGTATTTTTACAATATCCCGGGCCCGTAACCGTATAATTCCCGCCAAAATCTGTCGAGTTTACATTGTCTTTATGGGAGGCACCCATAGGAATTAGTGTTCCGTCTGTCGTAAATACAAATAGAAAAAAATCCTTACCATACCTGTTCGGAAGCTTTTTCCCGTTTACATCAATACATAATACTGGTCCGTTTTGATTATTACCAGTTGGATTATCATTTATTAGAAACATTCTTCCGCCAACTTCCGTTCTGTAGCCGCTTATATCGCAAATCGGTTTTGTATGTGAATTTCCACTAAAAGGATATAATTTATAAGGAGTGTTATATCCAGATTCATCATCATGATCAGAATAAGTGAAATCAGAAACTTTTGTCGCACCCTTATAGTAACTCAAAAACTTCACAAGTGCATTTACCGAGCCAACAGAACGGGAATATTCCGGCATAGATATCCCTTCCTCTGCATATAAACGCTGAGTAACCTGCGCCGCCTCAGAATAAGACTTTTTAAATTGAACCTCTAATTCCTTATTTTGCTTATCATTAATAAGCGACGGCATTGTCATTGCCGCAACGACACCAATTATGCCAAGGGTTATCAATACTTCTGCTAGTGTGAAGGCTATTTTACGCTGATTGTTCAACAGGGCTACGTGCGTAGCACCTTCTGCGAGTGTGAAGGCAAGTTTTGATTTTAGTGAAGTATGAAATGTGAAACGTGAAACGATGTTATCTCCCTTCCTAATAAGGGAGGGGCTGGGAGTGGGTAGCATTGTATTTACCCTCTCCTGTCCTTCGGACACCCTCTCCCAAGAGAGGGGATAAATGTTTCGTGAGCTTTGCTCACTGATAACGGCCTGTCTTCTTGCCTTCCTGCCATCCAGTCTTCCGACAATGAGATCCCGAAACACGGAGGTCAATCCGCCGTTCAGGATGACACTAAAGAATTCTGTCATCGCGCACTTGTTGCGCGATCTTTTAATATAAAATTTTAGATTGCGCAATAAATGCGCAATGACATTACAGAAAATGACTTGACGTCCTGACTTCTTGACCTCTGTTAGCTGGGAACGCCCCCCCCCCGAAGTTGTAATAAATCAATAATCTTCATACTTTGCTCCTTTCTATCTTCTTACAAATTAAATTATAACCTATTTAAACAGATTTTTCAATCCTTCAACAGCGTCTTTCATCTGCTGCTGAGCTTCTTGAGCCTGTTCTTTTTGTTCTTGTTTTTTTGCATTGTATTCATCAACTTTTTGTTGAACAGCTTCTTGAACAGCCTGTTTTGTCTGTTCAACCTGTTCTTTTACTGTAGTTTTCTCAATAGCCGAAGTATCACAAGTAGAAAGCCATTTGAAAGATTTTACGGAACTGGAACTTTCTACCCCGCCGTTAAAGGTAACTTTAAAATCTTTATAATTAGTATTCCCGGATGATAGAGCAGGAATTGATGAAATTTTTTCTTTTTTAGGATCCGAAGTCAAGGCATTTATAATATTACCAGTTGCCGTTCCAAATTTTGGAATATAAGATGTTAATTTAGTAACTGATAAATCACCTAAAGGTCCCAGCAACGACACAACCTCTGCCGAAATCCTACCGAGAACAGTAACATTTGCAGTAGCATTTAAAAGATTATAACGCCCTGTTATATAATAAGCCATGGAAGGCCCCATTGTTGTTATCGGATTTAGCATTGCCCAGGCATTATTGAATGTAAGATTTCCTTTAATAGTTTTAAATTCAGCCGTATTCTTTATTGCCGGCAAAGAAGAAACCGAACTTACGGCTGCTTTTATTATACTGTTTGACTGCAAATTTTGTGCAAGCAGAATATTCTCAAATCTTCCGATATTTCCTAATGTACCGTCAGATATTTCAAATGATGCTTTACCCTTTAAATTTTTCATCATTTCTCTATCTGTTGCACCATGCAATGTAACATTTGCATCAAAATTAAGCTTGCCGGAAAGAGCGTTTTTAAGTCCTGCAGCCCCTGCAATAGCCTTTTGTGCATCCATGCCGGAACCTTTAAAATCAACTCCGATATGACCGTTTGCAATATTATATGAAATAT
>CALUVX010000107.1 GCA_944324295.1 Candidatus Gastranaerophilales bacterium | reverse complement strand
AAAATGTATTACCCTAAAATTCAATCATTATTGAAAAATTATTTAGGTTTCTATCTTGGCTGTATTCTTTGGGCTGCATATATAAGTCAGCTTGATGAAAAACCTATTTTAAATAACTTATGCTTTGGTGGCGAATATTCCGAAAAAGAAACACTTAGCGAAGTTGATTTTATATTGGATTACATTGAACAGCTGAAAAAAGATGTTAAATATTACACAGGTCAAGATTTCACTATTGACGAAAATAGTATTAATATCTTAAATGCATACAGAGAATTTTTAATCGCAAACAAAGGCTTTGTAGAAACAAAAACTACAAAAGATATAAAACTTCCTGCTAATCTAAAAACACCATCAGAAAAAGATTTGGAAGAAATATTATCAGGAATTGAAAAAGTAATCGATAACGGGAAATTGTATGAATTATTCCCATTAGCACAAAAGGTTTTATAAAAAATGGATTTAAAAACAAAATTATATCAAATGTTTATCTTAGGTACAGAAGGTGACGGCTATATTCAAGCACTAGAAAAAGGGCTTGGAGGAATGATTTTCTTTACTAAAGATATTCAAACAAAAAATCAATTCAAAAACTTGGTCTCTGATATTAAATCAAAAGCTCTAATTCCGCCTTTTTTATCAATAGACCAAGAAGGCGGTAGAGTTGAACGTACTGAAAATATTCATAACGGTAAAAAATACCTATCTGCAAAATATGCTTATGAAAAAGGTGAAGACTTTTTACACAATCAAACAAAAGAAATTGCACAGGAATTAAAAAGTTACGGACTTAACTTAAATTTTGCACCTTGTATTGATGTCAACACAAACCCTAATAATCCAATCATAGGAGAACGAGCATTTTCAAACGCCCCTGATGAGGTTATAAAATGTGAAAAAATAGTTTCTCAAACATATAGAGAAAACGGAATTATACCTTGTGCAAAACATTTTCCTGGACACGGAGACGCTAATGCAGATAGTCACTTAACACTTCCTGAAATTAATCTCCCGCTAGAAGAAATGGAAAAAACTCATATAAAACCTTTTGCCTCCTGTGCAAAAACAATAGAAATGATAATGGTAGCACATCTTCACTGCACATGCTTTGAAAAAGATGTAGTTCCGACATCTTTAAGCAAAAATGCAATTTCTTATTTAAGAAATAAATTAGGCTTTGAAGGCGTAATAATTTCTGATGATATGATAATGAAGGGTGCTACAAAATTTGGTTTTGTCAATGCCTGTGAAATGGGAATTCGTGCAGGTTTGAATATGTTCATTTACAGAAATTCCACCCCTGAAACAATCAACATAATAGAAACGATTGCACAAAAAGCATTACAAGACAAAGAACTCCAAGAAAAAATAGAATATTCTTTCGAAAAAATAAATAATTTAAAATCTAAATTTGAACTTATTAATTTATTAGTTTAGTAAGAAAAAAGCAATCTACTATCTAAAAAACATCTTTTTAATAATCAAATAAATTTTACTCATTTATATTAAGAATTTGTAATATATTTTTTTTAAAAGGCAATTATTATTTTTAGAGTTTTTTATACAAATACTAAATACATAAATTCAATAATGGAATATAATAAAATACTAATGAAAGGAGATAAAATGGTTAATTTCGCAGATGCAGTAACAAAAATCCAATGTCGTAATTTAGTTACTAAAACTCCAACTAGACAAGGTGTAAAAGATGTATTAGAATGTACTTCACGAGTTAACGAAAAACTTTCAAACGGTTTTAATTTAGGAGGTATTCCAACATTATCACAAGATACTGTGATGCTAGGTATGGGAGCAAAAAACACAAAAAAAATCCCTCATAGAAATATTATTAAAGAATTAATGAATAATAAATCCATAATTAAGGAAAATGCTTCTTTATCAATTTATCCAATTAATAATAATCCTCAAAAAAGATATATAAATAAAGAAATTTAAAATCTTGAAATTATTTAATACAAATAACAGGAAAGTCAGGTATTTCTTGATTTGCCTATTTCTATATTTATTGTCATTCTGAACTTGTTTCAGAATCTTATATTAATTTAGACCCTGAAAAAATTTCAGGGTGACAACAGTGTTTTATTTTAGATATTTCTGCAAAATAAGCTTTTTCAAAGCTTTTGAATACACAGCCTGAGGATCAATCTCCAAAACTTTATCCAAAGTTTCAACAGCGCCCTTATAATCCTCAAGTTTCATTTGCACAACTGCTTTATAATAAAGAGCATCAACAAATTTCGGATCCAATTCAACTGCTTTATCAAGATCATTCAACGCCAAATTTAATTTTTCATTACCTGCGTTTTTATCCAAAAGCAAAACCTGAGCGCGATTGTAATATGCGTCAATCATTTTATGATTTAATTCAATAGCTTTTGTATAGTTTTCATAAGCAGGTTCAAGCTCATTCATGTTATGAAACACTATTGCTAGCGAAAAATAAGGCATAGCATCATCAGGATTTAAAGCGATTGCCCTGTTCAACGAATGTAAAGCTTCATCAAACTTACCTTCATTTGTTTCAGAAATTCCTTTATCCAAATAAAATTTATAATCGTGTTCAGAACTCATAATCTCTCCTCGTAAAATAATTAAATCACATAATGTATAAAACCTCAACCTGCCTTATGCTATAATAATTTGTATGAATATTCTATTTATAACTGACTTATATCCTGTAAAAGACGATGAAAAAACAACGCCGAAAACTCTGTTGAATTTTGTTAAAGAGTGGGAAAAACAGGGGCACAAAATTGATGTTATAAAACCGAATTTTATTTTGAACTCGTTTTTGAGGGGAAAACCGTTTTACAAAACGGGTCAATACGGTAAAGTTTTGAATATAAACTATTGGACACCATTCTGGTTTGATGTAACCAAGAAGAGTAGATGCATAGACGCAAACAGGCAATGTTCATTTCACGAAAAGACTTTTCACTCTTCACCCTTCACTTTTCACTATGATATAACTATCGCCCATATGCCCTCCGGAATTTTGTTTGCAGATAAACTCGAGCTTCCGTTTGTTGCGGGTGTGCATAATTCCGATTTGGAAGTTTTGACAAGTCCTTTATACAAATTTCATTTCAAAAAAAGGCTCAAAAAAGCGCTTGATAATGCAAAAGCCATTGCCTGCCGCTCATATGTTATTAGAGATAAACTGCTAAAACTTTATCCGGAATATGAACATAAAACATTTACTGCACCCTCAGGTATTGATGAAAATTTAATTCACCCTTCACTCTTCACTCATCACTCTTCACCTGTCAAGGTTTTGACCTGCGCTAATTTCAAAAAAAGAAAAAATATTGACAAAGTTATAGAAGCCTGTAAAGGACTTGAAGGTTTTGAATTGACCGTAATCGGGGACGGCAAAGAAAGAAAAAAACTTGAAAAGCTTGATAAAAATGTAAAATTTACAGGCTATCTTGAACATGATAAAGTTCTTTCTAAAATGAGCGAGAGTGATATTTTCATACTCCCCAGTACAGGTGAAACCTTTGGTATGGTATACTTAGAGGCTATGTCTCAAGGTTGTATTACAATCTGTACAATAGACGACGGAATTGCGGGAATTATTAAGGACAGAGAAAACGGTTTTTTAACTCTTCCGATTTCAAACGAAATTAGAAAAATACTCCTTAATATAAAAAACATGGATGATGACGGCTTAAAAAGACTACGTTACAATAGTTTACGGACAATCAAAGAATACACATCAGAAAAATGTGCCTGTGAATATTTGCAACAAATTTTTAAGATTTTGTAAAGATTTGACATCATAAGGGCATGTTTCTGGTAGTATTATAACGGGTTGGTGATTTACCCTTTTTGTGTGTAGTAGCCGAAAAACCTGTAGGATAACCCGAAAGGAAATATTTAATGAACAGAATTTTAATTGTACTTTTGACACTTTTATTTAACATTCAACAGGCTAACGCTTTCAATATTGATGCGTTTATGGACAAAAATGTCGCGCCGGTTTCAGATGCCATTGCGGCTGTAATATTCCATCCTGTGCATGTTTTTGGTGCAGATGTACCAATTATTATTTTCTGGATTTTATTTGCAGGGATATTTTTCACATTTTACCTTAGAGGAATTGCTGTTTGGGGATTCAAACATGCAATTGATCTTGTTTTCAAACCCAAAAAATCTGATGACGGCACAGGTGAAACTTCACCATTTCAGGCATTGATGACTGCATTATCAGGGACTATAGGTTTGGGAAGTATTGCAGGTGTTGCGATTGCAATTTCTATGGGCGGCCCTGGTGCAGCTTTCTGGATTATTGTCGGGGCACTTCTGGGGATGTCATTAAAGTTTGTAGAAGCAGCATTGGCAGTAAAATACAGAAGATTTAACCTTGACGGTTCAATATCAGGGGGGCCAATGCATTATATGGCACACGGGCTTACAAGAAAGAAACTCAGATGGCTCGGACAGCCTTTATCTGTAATGTTTGCAATTCTTTGTATCTGCGGCGGTATTACAGGCGGTAATATGATTCAGATAAATCAGGCTGCAAATCAGTTTGTTAACGTCTGCGGCGGAGCAAACGGACCTTTGCATGGACTCCACTGGGTCATCGGGCTTGGAATGGCAATTGTTGTAGGTCTTATCGTTATCGGCGGAATTAAAAATATAGTTAAAGTTACTGAAAAAATTGTTCCTTTAAAGATTTTTATATACTTATTTGCGGCTATGACCGTTATAATTTGTAATTTCAAACTTATTCCGCATGCTGCCTGGGTAATAGTAAAAGAAGCTTTCAGACCTGAATCCGTTTATGGCGGAATGTTTGTTGCAATGATTATGGGGCTAAGACGTTCGGTTCAATCAAACGAAGCCGGCACAGGATCCGCACCAATCGTTTATGCAACAGTTAAAACAGATGAACCTTTGTCTCAAGGTTTTGTAGCTTTGCTTGACCCATTCTTAACGGGTTTTATGTGCACCTTAACAGCATTTGCAATTGTTATCACCGGTGTTTATAAAACTCATGCAGGTGAAACATCTGGAATTGAAATGACATCAGAGGCAATTTCTTCAGTAATGCCGTTTTTCCCGACATTACTAGCCGGTATTGTTCTTTTATACGCTTTATCAACAATCATAAGCTGGGCATATTACGGCCAAAAATCATGGAACTTCTTATTCGGCGAAGGAAAGAAAAGAACTCTTACATTCCAGTTTATATACTGCGGTTTTATATTAATAGGCTCAGTGCTTAACGTAACTTCAGTTATTAATATTACAGATGCAATGATGATTGCAATGTCTGTCCCGAATATTATTGCTATGTATATTTTAGCACCGGAGGTTAAGAAAGACCTTGCAGAATACTGCAGAGTACACCAGCTTGGTAAATTAATTAACCGTGATTGGCTAAAACCTGCAACTGTACCGGTTGAAAACGATGAAGAAGATGAGGTAACATGTCAGATCAACAAATTATCATAACAGTTTCAGGCGTAGACAAAGTAGGTATTGTTGCAAAAGTTTCGGCTACACTTGCAGAATATGAAGTTAATATAGAAGATATTAAACAAACCCTTATGCAAGGTCATTTTGTAATGTTTATGCTTTGCAATATTGAAAAATCAAAATTTTCTTTTAAAGAAATAAAAGATGCTCTGACAAAAACAGGCGAAGAACTCGGGATGGAAATTTGGGTTCAGAGAAAAGAAATTTTTGACAATATGCACAATATTTAGATTATATTTTATTTTTAAGTATACAAACAAATTTTTCAAGAACTTTCAAATCATCTTTTGAAAGTTCGTTTATACTGTCAACAACTTTATCTGAAAAGTTTACAAAATCTACAAGCTCACAATCAAGTGCTCCGGCCAATCTGACAAGCAAATCCATTGACGGATAATTACCGCCGACTTCAATTCTGCTGATAGTTTTATCTTCAACCCCGACAAGTTCGGCAAGTTCACTTTGTTTTAAACCTTTTTCAAGCCGAATTTTTTTTAAATTGTTTCCGATTTTCTTTTTTACATTATCCATAATATGTCCTTTTGTTAAAATAATGTAAATTTTAATAGATTATAACTATATTCAAATAGAATAATTGTTATAATATACATGTAAATAGATTGTATTTTAAACTTGGAGGAAATAATGTTTATATACAAACGAAATTCAGCTCATTCGGGCTTCACACTTGCAGAAGTTCTAATTACTATAGGAATTATAGGGGTCGTCGCCGTGATGACTATGCCTGTGTTAATCGCAAACAAAAGAGCAAAAGAACTTGAAACGGGTTTAAAGAAAAATGCATCAGTAATCGCTCAGGCGCTTAATTTATATCAAGCCGATACGGGTACAGTTTTACTTCCCGGCGATGCTGCAAATTGGGAAGAAATGCGCGATATATTTATATTAAAATATTTTAAAGTTCTAAGAGACTGCGGCAGAGGCTATCTTAACGGAGAATGCGTTCTTAATAACGGTTGGGGTGCTGATGATAATTCTACAACATATACAACATTTAACGGTAATACCCTATACTTGCACCTATTTGATGACGGACAATATGTTTTGAATGATGGCTCATTTTTAATGCTGGAATATAGCCAAAGTTCAGCCACAGCAGATCTTCCCGTTTCTAATTTCTATATTTCGGTTGATGTAAATGGTCTTGGCAAAGCTCCTAACAAGCTCGGTCAGGATTTATTTATGTTTCAAATAGACAAAAACGGGAAATTTCTGCCTATGGGAGCAGAGGGAACGACTTACTATAATGAAAATGATGCATACTGCTCATTTACATCAAACAATAATATGAATGGAGCCGGATGTACATACAAGGCATTAAGTGATCCTAATTATTTTAAAAATCTTCCTTAAATTAGTGAATTATATCGCAGTTTACACAAAGCTAAATCTTAAATGTCACCCTGAACTTGTTTCAGGATCTATCAACACAGAGATTCCGAAACAAGTTCGGAATGATATTATGACTGTATTTTGAATACATTTAGTGTAAACTGCGATATAATTCACTTAAATTAAATATTCCTTTTTTTGTATATGAATGCTATAATAATTTCAAGAATAGTTTACGGTGAAGTTTATGATGAGCCAAACCAAAAAGTTATCTATAGCATTCTACTGGCACATGCACCAGCCTGTTTATCAACTGTCTCCGCAAGGTGATTATCTTATGCCTTGGGTAAGATTGCATGCCGTTAAAGATTACCTTGATATGGTCCTTATCATTAACAAATTTAAAAATATTAAATTAAATTTTAATATTGTACCGGTATTATTAGATGCTTTGATAGATTATGGCGAAAATGATATGCATGATATTCATTCAAGGCTTACCATTACTGATGTTGAAGATTTAACAGATGATGATAAAGAATTTATTATTAACAATTTCTTTGATGCAAATTTTCACTCAATGATTTTACCAAATGAAGAATACAATAGACTTTATCAAAAATATCAAATTAGCGGAGAAAATGATATTAATATATTTTCGGACCAGGAATATTCCGATTTAATGGCCTTATTTAATCTTGCCTGGTTTGATCCGATTTACAAAAACAAATATCCCGAATTAAAAAAACTCATTAAAAAAGGAAAAAATTATACACTAAATGACAGAATTAAAATTATAGATATCCAACGTGATATTATAAAAAAAATCATTCCTACATATAGAGAATTTATAAAAAAAGGGAAAATTGAAGTAACTACAAGCCCATATTATCATCCAATATTGCCGATATTGCTTGATATAAAAAGTATTAAAAAAACCTGCGAAAGCAATTTGCCGTCAAATTTAAAAATGGAGCTCGATGCAAAAGTTCAAACCAAAATGGCACTCGACAGGGTTGAAGAATTGTTGGGGAAACGTCCAAAAGGTATTTGGCCATCCGAACAATGTATTAATTCAAAGGTTATGGAAATGCTCAAAGAACTTGGCGTAAAATGGACAATTTCTGACGAGGGCATTTTATCTAATTCAATAAAGTTTGAATTTGTAAGAGATTTTAGAGGTTATCTTGAAGATCCATACCACCTTTTGAAATCTTATGATTACAAAGGTACGAAAATAATTTTCAGAGATTCTGTAATCCCGAATTTAATAGGCTTTGAATATCCTAATCACCCCGCTGAAGCTGCAGCAAACGATTTATACGATAGAATTAAAGTTACGCAGAGTAAACTTCTATCATCACCGGATGAAAATCATCTTCTGACAATCGCAATGGATGGAGAAAACTGCTGGGAAAATTACACGGAAGATGGCGAAACATTCCTGCAAAAAATTTACTCTCTTATTGAAAATGATCCAACACTGGAAACAGTTTTGATAAGCGATTACCTTGAAAAAGACACTCCGAAAACTTTGAATAAACTTAGCCCTGGCTCTTGGATTAACAGAAACTTTAAGTTATGGATTGATGAACCTTTAAAAAATCTTGCCTGGACATATTTAAAACATGTTCGTGATGATTTTTGTGCTTTTGTAAAACAAAATCCGCTAAACCCAAATATTGAAGCAGCAAGACGAGAGCTTTTTATATGTGAGGGCAGCGACTGGTTCTGGTGGTACGGAGAACCAAATGATTCAGGACGGGACAATATTTTTGACTATATTTTCAGAGAACATTTAAAAAATATTTATCTTTATCTGGGGCTGCAGCCTCCCGAATATCTTGACACACCGCTTTTATCCGCAATTTCAAAGCCGTCAAGATATCCTAAAGGAGAATTTACACCATTATTGGACGGAAAAGAACATGATGATGAAGGCTGGCTAAATGCAGGATGTATTAAAATTCCGGACGGTCCCGTTTTGGATGAATTTAAATTTTATGACAAAATCTGTTTTGGTTATGACAAAGATAATCTGTATCTGAGATTTTATATTAACGAATATAATAAACTTGCTCCTGTTAA
Organism: Candidatus Gastranaerophilales bacterium; assembly: GCA_944324295.1. GTDB lineage: Bacteria > Cyanobacteriota > Vampirovibrionia > Gastranaerophilales > Gastranaerophilaceae > Stercorousia. The sequence continues at coordinate 6,161 of CALUVX010000107.1, read as the reverse complement.
TGCAAAACGTGTTAATCAAATGTATGTTTATATGAGAAATCAAAATAAAAAACAGTCGCTTTCTCCAATCAGAATTGTTCAAAAAACAGAAAGCATTCTGCCGATTTCTAAAGAAAAATTTCATAATGAAATGCAAATTTCAATCTATGACGGAGAAATAAATCTTGTACGCCTCGTAAAATCTATTCCAAACAATTTATGGGTAATTGCTTCACCTAAAAATATAACAGCAGTATATGATAAAGTAGTGGATGTAAGTATTCCCTTTGATGATATCGGAATAGACAAGGGTGATACACTGGAATTTTTGTTTATAAATGCGACCTATGGAGTAAAAGATTATTTTATTCCAAATGAAATGCTTTTAACAATCAAACGAATGTAACAAAATCTTAATAATATAGATAAAAAAACTAAAGTTTTTTTATTTATTGACGTTAAAGAAAACAGCAAAGGGAAATTATATATGGTTGATTTTAACAGTGATATACCAAAAGGATTACCAAAATTAGATAAAGATTATTGGAGTAAACAAAAAGGAACCGATAATCAAAATCAAGATCCGCTTTTCGACATTAATACAAAATTTACCTTAGAAAACGACCTTTCCAAAATTTCTGTTTTCAACGGTAACAAAAAATAGATTTTATATTTTTCCTCCTTTTCCTCGATATTACAATAAAAAAAGAACCTTTATTTTTAAAGGTTCTTTTTTATATACACTAAAAAGAGACTAATGAATTCCGCCAATTACTGATGACGTTATAGCTACATTAAAGACAACACTTATTACAATCAAGGTTATCCAAATCCAAAATAATGTTTTACCCAAAACTGGATTATAGTCGGCTAAGTAATTGCCATCAGCATCTTTAAATTTTCCAAAACAAATAGAAATAAAATCAATTAATGTCCAAATTCCACAGCCCCCAGCAGTTATCAACTGCAGAATACCGAGTCCTATATATCCGGTATAAAACCTGTGAATTCCAAAACCTCCTAAAAAAAATGAAAGCAATAACGTTGCAGTATAAGACTTGTTACCTACCAATCCTGTCCCTTCGTTTGACATATAAGCTCCTTTCCAATTAAGTAGTACAATATAAAAACTATCATATTAACTATCTTTTGAAATCATGCTTTAGTATGAGCTTTATCCATAAATACAATAATAATGGAGCAGCAATAATTATTAAAGGATTAAATTCAAAAGCTTCTTTAAATTTCAGATGAAACAAAGCATCAAAAGCCCGAGTCATCCCGCAACCCCAGCAGTCATGCCCTGTTAAAAGCTTCCAAAAACAAATTATTCTATCATTAAATTTTACAAGCAATTCAACAACGGCAATAAATATTATAGGCAGTAAATATTTTATATAAATCATTTTCCGGTAGAACCGAAACCGCCCTCACCTCTTGATGTAGAGGAAAGTTCCACAGTCACTTTGATTTCAGCCTGTTCAACACGTGCAATAATCATCTGGGCAATTCTCTCATCGGGCTGGATTGTATAGGTTTCATTAGAAAGATTAACAACAGGTACACAAACTTCACCTCTGTAATCTTCATCAATAGTACCAACACAGTTTATCAGCGTAATACCGTGTTTAATAGATAACCCCGAACGTGGCCTTACCTGAGCTTCGTATCCGTGTTCCAGTTCTATTTTCAAACCCGTCGGGACTAAGGCTCTTTCCAGCGGTTTTAAAGTAATCGGTTCGGAAATTGCCGCACACAAATCCATACCTGCAGCACCTTCCGTTTTATATTCGGGAAGAAATCTGTTATGCGGTAATCGTTCAATTTTTAATACAGTCATTGTTAATCCTCCAGTTTTTAAACTCTAACTGTTTTTAATCCATCTTCAATCTTTGCCAAAATTTCATCAAGTTTAGAGGTATCTTTAATACCGCCTTGTGCAAAGTTCGGACGTCCTCCGCCATTTGCACCCGTTGCTCTTGCAATTTCGCCGACAATTTTTCCGGCATTAACACCTTTTTTAACAAAACTGTCAGAGACTTTTGCCATTACCATACGGTTATTTGCCAGAACGATAATGCTTTCACCTAGTTTTTGCGCTAAAAATTCAATACCTATCTTAGCACCAAGCGGATTGATATCTTCAAATTTAGAGATAAACAACTTACCGCCTTCTATATCCTGAGCTTTTGAAACGAATGTTGCAAATTTCGCCCTTGAATTTTCTTCCTCAAGTTTTTCTATTTGCTTTTTCAGGTCATGAATTTCTTCCTGAAGTTTTATGACACGTTCATTAACTTCATCTTATTGAACTTTAAACATTAAAGAAAGTTTATCCATTTCCCTAACCTTTGCGTTCATAAAATCAAATGCCGCACGTCCGACAACAAGCTCAATACGTCTTGTTCCGGCAGCAATTGCTCCCTCAGTTACAATTTTTACAAGCCTTAAATCACGAATATTTCTCGCATGAGTTCCTGCACAAAATTCTTTAGAAATACATGTTTTACCGTCTGTAATTGAAACATCTCTTACGATATCGTCATATTTTTCTCCTAACAAAGCTGTTGCACCGGTTAGTTTTGCCTGCTCAATATCCATAACATCAGTTACAACATCATAATCCTTGGCAATCCAGTTATTCATAATTTCTTCAACTTTAAAAATTTCGTCAGGAGTCATAGCACGCTGGAAAGTAAAATCAAAACGCATTCTATTGTCTTCAACTTGAGAACCGGCCTGATGAACTTCATCACCGAGAACTTTAATCAGTGCAGCCTGCAGCAAATGTGCCGATGTATGGTGAATTCTTATATTTTCACGTCTTGGAACATCTATTTTTGCGTGAACCTCTACGCCAATAAGCTCATCACCGTTTATAACCTTGCATCTGTGGACAAACAACTTATTAACTTTAAAGGTTGTAAGAACTTCCAGCTTGACCTCTTGTCCACCAGACTTCTTATCCTCTATTATTCCGCTGTCGCCAACCTGACCGCCGCATTCTGCATAGAAAGGAGTTTTATTCAAAACAACATCAGTGTAACCATCGCCTTCTATAACCGCAAGAATTTTAGCATCACATTCATTTTCTGTATAACCGACAAATTCTGTCGAACCAACCTGTTCCTCAATTTTTGCATACTTTATATCACCTGTTACACTGATTTTTGCAGCTGCCGCTTTTGCGCGGTCTTTTTGTTCCTGCATAGCAGCTTTATAGCCTGCTTCGTCAACGTTCAACCCATTTTCTGATGCAATTTCCTTAGTCAATTCAAATGGGAATCCGTAGGTATCATACAATTTGAAAGCACTCTCACCGTCAATATCTTTTTTATCGGTAATAAATTCATCAAGCATTTTGTAACCACGGTCAAGAGTTTTTGCAAAACGTTCTTCTTCTTTTTTAATTGTATCAATAATCTTTTCTTTATTTTTAACCAAATCAGGATAAGCCTCTCCATAGTTGTCAACAACAACATCAACAAGCTTATACAAGAATGGTAAATCCATACCGAGAATTTTTCCATGACGCAAAGCACGTCTCAAAATCATTCTTAAAACGTAGCTTCTCCCCTCGTTTCCAGGGATTACGCCATCAGAAATCAAAAATGTTACACATCTTGCATGGTCAGTAATAATTCTCAAAGAAATGTCTGTTTTCTCATTTCCTTCCCTCGCCCCTTGCGGAAGAGGGTTAGGGTGAGGGGTTTTAGAATATAGTACACCGCTCATCTCAGAAACTTTATCCATAATAGGCCTCAAAAGGTCTGTTTCAAAAGTAGATGCAACTCCCTGACAAACCATTGTAATACGCTCTAAACCCATGCCCGTATCAACATTCTTACTGTCAAGAGGCGACTGATTACCTTCTTCGTCCTGATAAAGTTCAGTAAATACAAGGTTCCAGATTTCAACCCATCTGTCGCATTCACAAGTATCAATCCCGCATCCTCTCGGATCATCACATTTATACTGCTCGCCTAAATCATAGTGAATTTCGGAACAAGGCCCGCAAGAACCTGATGCCCCCGGAGGTCCCCAGAAATTATCTTTTTTACCCTTACGTTTAATACGTTCTTCAGGGACTCCTACGCTACGCCAAATCTGGTAAGCTTCATCATCAGTTTCAAAAATTGTAATCCACAATCTGTCTTTATCAAGCTTCAAAACTTCAGTAACAAATTCCCAAGCCCAGGGAATAACTTCTTTTTTATAATAATCTCCGAAAGAAAAATTCCCGAGCATTTCAAAGAAAGTATGATGTCTCGGAGTTCTTCCAACATTTTCGATATCGGAATCTTTTCCGCCGGCTCTGGCACATTTTTGGCAAGAAGTTGCTCTTGGAGGATTGTACGGTGATTTTACAATACCTAAAAATATCGGTAAAAACTGCAACATACCTGCAGTTGTCAATAATACAGTAGGATTATCAGGCACAAGGCTTGAACTTTCAACAACCGTGTGCTGATGTTTATCTTTAAAATAATCTAAGTATAATTTTCTTATTTGATTTCCGGTTAGCATAATCTTTACTTCCTTATAAATTACTACGTTATGAGAAAATTATACTCTAAAAAAAAACTCTTGCAAAAACAAATAAAAAATAAGCCCGAATTTTGTTATTATTAATCAATTATACAAAATTAAGGCTTATAATTAATCAAGTTTTATATTTATTTAAATTCATCTATTATTTTATTCATTGTTTCTTTACTAATTGACGATTCAGGTAAAGATGCTGGCAAAGGAGTCGACGTTTTCTTTGACAGTCCAGGTTTTTTGAGAAGGAAATCGGGTGCTTCATGTTCCGGCATCGGTTCCAGTTCAGGGAATTCCCTTGCCGGCGTTTCAATCGGTCTGCCGGGATCAGGTCTGAGTACTTCGTCTAACTCTTTTCGTTTTTGCTTCAGCTCTCTATCACTGATTACAACCTGATCAGAGAAATTTGCTAAATCATTCAATAATTCTTTCTTTTTGTCATGAGGGAGATTTGATTGCATAATATCATCTCTCATAGCACCGACAGTTTTAACAGTTTCAGCTGTATGCGGCTGTTGTCCGTTTGTCAAAACATCAGATACTTTAGATGATAAAGATTCTAACTCCTGAGTCTCTTGGGCACGATTATTAACGGCATTACGCGTAGAAGCACCTTCTTCACGTACAAGATTTCTGGTTTTAGTAGACTCCTCGTGGATTGTTTCACGAGTTCTGGTACCTTCTCTATGTACCTCATTACGAGTCATTGCACCCTGTACTTCAACGGTTCTTCTTGTATAAGCGCCTTCTTGACGTACTGTATTACGAGTTGCTGCTCCCTCATTATGGACAGCCTTTCTTGTTGCTGCACCTTCTCTGTCAACATTTGCATTAATCTCATCTGCATTTCTATTGTCATTTTCTATAACAGCTTCACCGGTTGCAACAGTAACAGCTGCATTCATCGCAGCATTTTTGTCATTATTCATCATAATATCGCCTGCAATTTCTTTTGTACTTTGTTCTCTTGCATTGGCGATTTGGGTCAATGCTAAATCTTTCCAATCCTCTAACTGCTGCTGATAATTAAAGAAACCTTCACGTTTTTTACCACATTTTGTAGGATCCGGCATTGCTTCAAATTGTAAACTAATCCCGGGAAATTCATGCTGCAACTGCATATAAGCTTTTTTAACATCATTTGCAGCAGTATTTGTCATACGCATTGCATCATTTTTATCATTACCTTTAAATTTTTCAAAATTTGCAATATCTTTTCCGAAAGTGTTAAAATCTTGAGGTTTATCAACTACCTCACTTTTCGGAAATCTAATATCAACTTTTGAATCCTGTTTAGCAATTTCAGTTTGTTTTCTTGTTTCAATCTGATTTTGAACACCACCCACACTGTTAATTTCGTTTGCCATAATTTTCTCCTTTTAAATTTAAGATTTACACTAACAAAATATACTTACGGTTTTAGTGATACAAATCTTTAATAGTATTACAGTAAAGTTACATAAGTTTACAAATAAAAAAATTTGTTAAATCTTGCAAAGAAAAATTTTTGTGTTAGTATAAATTTTATGAGGGATTATACAGGTACCCCACGAAACCAAACACTTGTCTAAGCCCTCTGGATCCAAGCCCGAGTAGCTCAGCTGGATAGAGCAACCGCCTTCTAAGCGGTAGGTCATGCG
>CALUVX010000106.1 GCA_944324295.1 Candidatus Gastranaerophilales bacterium | reverse complement strand
GGTGTTACCGCAATATTTGTAATATGAGCTTCTTCCAAAATCTGCCAGCAGCCGCAATATGCAATAAGTTCATCATTATCATTAAATACGCTGAAATATTTTGCCAGCTCATTAGAAAGTTCACTCATGAACGAATCTTTCGACCAGTGATGAGGACCGTAAGCTTTTTCCTCAATAGATATAACACCATCAAGGTCAGATTTCTGCATTGGTTTAATCTTAACGCTTAACATATATTGATTTTAGCATGGAAAAAGAATAACCGACGGTTTATTAACTTTTATTTACCTATTGATTTAAACGGCTCAATATGGTATAAATAAAGAATAGAGAGACTAAAAGTTTAGGAATTATAAAAATGAAGAATGTTGTTGTTTATACAGATAAAAACGAATCAAAACTTGCGGATGTTTTAGCGCAGATAGATGATACAAACGTCAGAATTGAAAGTGCTGAAAATCTCAGAGATTACGAAACCCTTAATCCGGGACTTGTTGTTGTAGAAAGTGTTCCGAATATTAAAGATGTTTTGATGACAACAAAATTCAAAGCTCCGACACTTTTTATAGGAGATGTATTTAGAGGAACAACTGTCAGAGCCGTTATTTTTGACTTCATAAGAACCCCTGTTGACAATATGGAACTTGTAATACGAGCAAATGCCCTTTTAAAATACAAAGAATTACGCGACAAGCTCAAAGTAGTATCAACAACAGATGAACTTACAGGACTTCATAACAGAAAATACATGCAGGAACGTCTTGATCAGGAAATATCCCGCGCAAGACGTTACGGTACAAAGCTTTCCTGCCTTCTTTTCGACCTTGACTTTTTCAAAGTAGTAAATGATATTTACGGTTACGAATGGGGCGATGTTTTACTCCGCTCAATTGCCGACAAACTAAAGCAGCTTATCAGAAAAGAAGATATCTTAACCCGTTACGGCGATGAGGAATTTTTGCTAATTCTGCCGAATACCTCAGAAGAAAATGCATTCTTGTTTGCAGAAAGATTTAGAAAAGATATTGAAAGAATGGAATTTATTCCTGCGGGTGAGGAAGAAAGACATCCTATTACAATTTCCGGCGGTATTTCAACATACCCTTGTATTGAAAATACAGAAGAAGATGCAAATACAATAATCCGTTACGCAGAGCACGCTTTATATAATGCAAAAAAACGCGGGAAAAACAAAATTGTTCAATTCTCACAAATCAATCTCGGCGAATAAAGAGTGTAGCTGCTCCATCTAAAATAGCTTACGACTCTGCATAAGGTAATTTTTAACTTATTTTAAATTAAAATATAGATTTCCGAGAGTCAAAAGAAAACAAAATGCTAAAAAAATCATTATATTGCGATAAGTCTTAGTCTGCGATTTATCATCATAACTAAAATCATTTGTATCAGAGGTTAAATATCTGCTAAACTCTCTGCCCATATTTTTTGTATCATATTATGTCGGAAAACTTAGCTGTATAAAAATATTATCATCAAGTTCTTTGTCATAATCAATTAAATACATCACATCATCATTTCTAAATCTTGCATAATATGAAGAATACATAGGCTTAGAAAGAGATGATAATCTGGCATGTTTTGTATAAATTTTATTTGCAAAAGTAACATGTTTTAATGTACATATATTTTGTAATTTATCGCAGTGGAAATAGGCTTTATTTGGATAAAAAATTAATATAAGTACAAACAAAACAAGTACCAGTATAATATATAGATTATCCATAATAAGCGTTTTTCGTGTCATAATTATTTATTATTCACCCCGTAACCAAACATTGCAAAGTCATATTTTGTCGGATCTTCAGGGTCAAATTTGCTCAGGTTTTCTGTAATTTCAAGAACAGATTTAAAATCATTTCCTTTACGCGTTAAAAGCCCCATTTCTCTTGAAAGTCGTGCAACATGCGTATCGAGAGGGATTAAAAGTTCAGAAGGTCTCATAAACTTCCAGATACCTAAATCTACCGGGCCTTTTCTTACATTCCAGCGTAAATACATACACATACGTTTCATCGCACCGCCTTTTTTAGGATTTGGAATCATAAAATAAGCACCCTGACCGGCATTTTGAGAAAATCTTGAATAAAAGTAATCAGTTACAGGTATAAAATTAAAGAAGTGTTCACTCGCCCCTTGCGGATGATGGGTGTTATAAGCATACTTAAACAATTCTTCCAGACCGCCGTCTTTCTCGTAAAGCGTCCGCATAACTTTAAAAATTTCTGTAAAATCTTCTGTTGTGCCAAAACGGTAATTAAAATCTCCAAGAATTTTCGGCTCAAAATTTAAAATAAAATTGTACGGTTCATTTTGTGCAATATTTATAAAAAGCTCATTAAGTTTTTTTATAAACACTTTTCGGTTGCCGTAAGCCAAAAGCGAAGCAATGAACCCGGCGATTTCACAATCTTCTTTTGATTTGTTATAACGATGCGGGAATTGTATCGGGTCATCTTTTATAAAGTCAACTGTTTCGTATTTTTCTGCAAGTTTATCAATTTCAGGTTTGGTAATCATACCTTGAATACTAACATACAAGCGAACATTAATCAAATTTGTAAAAATTAATTATGTTTTTGGTCTTGGTCATCCTGAATTAATTTCAGGATCTCTTATAGATTCTGAAACAAGTTAAGAATGACATATTTTACAAAAAATGATTATTTATTGCGCTCAAAACGCATATTAAAAAAATATTCCTTTAATATTTTATCACACTCTTCTTCCATAATCCCGCCGTAAACTTTCATCTTTGAATTAGCAAGTTTTCTAACATCTATAACAGAACCCAAAGCTCCGTAATTATGGTCATAAGACCCAAAATAGACAGCCTTTATTCTTGCAGAAACTATTGCCCAGGCACACATTGGACAGGGTTCAAGAGTAACATACATTTCACAGTCGTCTAATCTCCAGCGTCCGAGTTTTTGTTCAGCTTCCCTGATTGCAAGAATTTCAGCATGTGCTGTTACATCGTTTGTTGTTTCCTTCTGGTTAAATGTTTCCGCAATAATTTCTCCGTCTTTTACAATCAGTGCCCCGACAGGAATTTCTCCCTTTGCGTTATTTGCAAGTTTTATTGCACGCTCCATTAGACATTCTCCGTAACTTTTGAAAGTTTAAAAGTCAATTCTACACAAAAACCGCAGGTTTTATCGCTGTGAAGTTCAATTTCTCCATTCATCGCCTCTACAAGACCTTTTACTATAAATAATCCCAGACCTGTTCCGCGTGTAGTTCTTGTTGTGTTGTCATCAAGCCGCATAAATTTTTCAAATAATTTATTCAACTTTTTAGGAGGTATAACTTCACAATCATTTTTTACAAAGATTTTAACAGTATCATCTAACACTGCAGAATCAACAACTATTTTGGATCCTTCTGAAGCATATTTTGCTGCATTTTCAAGAAGATTTACAAAAACCTGAAGCATTCTGTCTTTATCTGCCTGAACGAGAGGAAAATCTTCGCCGATATTAAAAACAATTTCCATATTTCTTTTGTTTTTAATCAAAATTCGTGATTCTTCAAGGATTTCAGGAATCCAAACCTGTTCAACTTTCGTTCTCAAGCGCATTCCCTCAATATCAGGAATTGTCAGCAAATCGTCAATAAGACGTTTCAAACGTTCCGACTGCTCTTTTATTATTCTCAAAGATTTTTGTCTTGTTTCCTCGTCAATTGTAATATCCTGACGCATCAGTCGTGATGTATAACCCTGAATACTTGTTAAAGGAGTCCTAAGTTCATGGCTTACAGTATCAATGAGGTTTGAACGAAATTCATTTAATTGTTTCAATTCAACATTATTTTTCTTTAATTGAATATAAGATTTGTGAATTTCAGTTGCCATACGGTTAAACTCAAACGCAAGGAATATAATTTCATGCGGAGTAAAAGCCGTTGTCAAAAGTCTTATCTGACGTTCATAATTACCTTTTGAAATTGCAATAATTCCCTTAAATAACTGCCTTATATTGATGTATAGGTAGTAAGTATACAAACCGACAACAAAAATAATCGTAAATGTCGCAAACAAACATGAGAGAATAATTTTCAAACTATTATTTGTAATAGCTTTTTGTGTAACTTTCTCCGTCGTATTAACAATAATCGTAATTTCCGGCTCATCTTTTGAAACATAAACAAGAGGCTGGTTTTTAACATCACCAAAGATTACCGGTTTATTTTTCTTTAACTTATCCGGCAAAAGTGAAACTGTTTTTTTGTAAGCATCTACTGTATAATTGTGTTCTGCAATTAAATAGCCGTCTTTGGTAAGAACATAAATCTGCCTTTTTTCATCTGCTAAGGAGCGAAACAATTCATCTCTTACTGCATCAAGTTTATAAGTCGCAACAATATATTGATTATCAGCTATTTTTAACGGAAATGTGGCTTTTTTATTAAGAGTATTCTGCCTGTCTATTTCATTTAACTGTTTTTCGTCGGTAAGTTCTAAATCTTCGCAATCCGGAAGGGTTTTTGCAATTGAATCCAGATATGCATTTTTTGCCTTTTTAGTCGGAAAATACTGCAAAGAAAAAACTGCCTGCTCAAGATTGCTGGTAACCGTCTTATTAAAAAAATCAATCTCATCAGATACCATATTTGCAATCAAAACGGCCGATTCTCTAAGCTGATATCTCATTGACTGCTGGTTTATATTGTTTATAATAAATCCGCTGATTGTCGTCGGGACAATAACCGCAAAAATAAATACAATTGCAATTTGTTCTACAATTTTTAAATGTTTTCCGTACATAATCCTAACCTTCACCGAACGGTGTTAATTTATAACCAACATTTGTAACTGTATGGAGGTATTTAGGATGTTTTGTATCAGGTTCGATTTTGTTTCTCAAACCGCCCACATGAACTCTGAGCATTCTAACATCTTCGTTGCTGTCGTAACCCCAAACTTCATCTAAAAGCGTTGCAAGAGTAACAGCGTTATTAAAATGCTGCATAAGAGAGTACAAAATTTCAAATTCCGTAGGAGTTAATTTAACCTTTTTATTCACAACAACTGCCTCTAGAGTTTCGGGAAAAATTTCTATATCTCCTGCTTTCAAAACTTCACCGGATAGAGATGTGTTGTCTTCAATCTGATTTCTTCTCAGTAATACTCTGATTCTTAAAAGAACCTCCTGAATGTCAAACGGCTTTACAAGATAATCATCAGCTCCGCAGTCAAAACCCTCTGTTTTATCGTCAATTGTACCTTTTGCCGTAAGCATCAAAATCGGAATTGCAAGTTTTGCCTGACGGATATTTTTACACACATCAAAGCCGTTCATTTTTGGCATCATTACATCAAGCAAAATTAAATCATAAGTGTTATTTAAAGCCTTGTTAAGCCCTTCAAGCCCGTCTTTGGCAGTATCAACAAAATAACCGCTGGCTCTTACATCAAATTCCAAAAGTTCTCTGATTTCGTCATCATCATCAACTATTAAAATACGTTTTTCGTTCATGTAAAATTCCTTTTTTTAACGCCCCGACCCTATTTCATAATTCAATAAAAACTTTTTTTTTTCAATTGATTATAAAGAAATAAGAACTAAATAAAAAATAATAAATCACCATATTTCACTATTCAGGACTTATACCTAAAGGTGATTATTTCCGATAAAAAAGGCTTTAAAATTTACATATAACATATTTGTGGAGTAATTTAACATGTTAATGGGAAATGATTGTCATGATTGTAGCAAGTACAATCGCTTGGAAATGAAAAATGTGAATAAAGACATTCTCGCGTGGCTCGAAGATGTTATAGAAGAAAACAACAGCCGTATTGAAAGAAAAGAATGGAAAAGTAAATATAACAGTTATGTAGTATATGACTACGAACCATTCTGCACAGACGGATTTGAAATAAACTTGGTAATAACTTCATACAACGCGGCATATTTGAATTTCATAAAGTATTTGTACGACGAAAAAATAAGCACAATAGAATACTTAAACAGCTGTATAGGCGTATAAAATATATAGCCATTTTGTCATGCTGAATTAAATTCAGCATCTTTTCCAGATTCTGAAACAAGTTCAGAATGACCGGAACGGACAAAGTGGCTATATTATTTTATTAAATTATAAAATTTTACTATTCAACTGTCTGTGTATTATTTTCCTGTTCTTTAGTAAAGCAATCTTTGCAATATACTTCTTTTCCAGGAATAGGTTTAAAAGGAACCTGTGTTTGAGCACCGCATTTTGAGCATACAGCTTCATACATTTTTCTGTGTCTTCTGTTGTTTTTCCTACGTGCCTTTCTGCATTCCGGACATCTTTTAGGTTTGTTTACCAAACCTTTTTCAGCGTAAAATTCCTGTTCACCTGCAGTGAAGATGAATTCTGCGCCGCAATCTTCACATACAAGTTTTTCATCTTGGTACATTTTTCTTCTCCTGATTTAAATTGGTACTTTAAAGAAACCTTTTGCAAAATTCCTTTAATTCATATAATTATACACTATTTTTGAAATTATGCAAGCAATTAAATTACACCACGCTAAAAAGCAGGTTATATATTTGCATTCATAAGAATATAAATGTATAATCAGAGACAAAAGGAGTTAATAAATGAGAGAATTTGGAATTTTGGATAAACTGGGGCTTAAATATAACACGGACAAAGCATCAAAATACAACAGGCGTGATAATATTGTGGCAGGACACGACTATTTAAGACATTATGAAATTTTCTTATCCACATTAAGAGATGAAAAATTTACACTTGTAGAACTCGGCTGTTATACCGGAGCTTCACTAAAAATGTGGAAGGAATATTTTCCGCATGCACATATTATCGGAGTTGATTTAAACGAAAAATTATCATCTCTGGAAGAAGACAGAATCTCGTTCATCTGCTCGGATGCGGTTGCAAATACGCTTCCTGCAAAATTGTCCGCATTTAACGAAGAAATCCTTTGTATTATTGATGATTGCTCGCATGCCTGGGGGGATCAAAGACGCTCATTTGAAATGTTGTTTCCGCTCCTTAAATCCGGAGGTTACTACATTATAGAAGATTTGGAATGCGGTGCAATGGGTGCATACCCGGCTTATCCTCCTAAAGTTCTGGATGCACAGGTTTTCTGGGATTATGCAATGGACAGAATGAAAATTTTAAGGGTATCTGAAAAACGAAACCCGGTAAACTTCAGACCTTTCTTTTCACAGCTTCCCGCCCATATTCAGGAAATCGAAAAGTCAATAGATATGGCATTTATTGTTCCGGGCTCAATTATATTCAGAAAAAAATAACTTTATCTCAAAAAATCTTTCCAGTAGCTTTTGGAAGAATCCTCAGGGCTTATGTCGGACAATGCATAATAACTGCAAGATGCGGGGTAACCACCCGATGTATATGAACATTGTGAAGACGGGTCATCAAGCTTTTCCGTACTTTGGGTAACCGTCCATTTATAAGTAAAAGGGACAAGATTCCCCTCCGGAGTAAACGCAAAAACAAAAATATCATGCCCGAGAGAATTCGGCCTTTTACTTCCGTTAGTATCTATACATAATTTTGGATCTGCAAGACTTCTATTAGATGGCGCATCATCCATTAAATAAAAAGCTCCGTTCGGCGCTCTATATACATTCGTAGCATCACAATAATGCTGATAACTTGTTTTTTTATCAAGCATCTTTGGCTCATAAACCAATCTGTAGAAATTGTTAATAGATTTTGAACCTTCTAATACTGAAGCTCCTTTTATCTGTGTCATCAGCATATCCAAGGCGGCTTGAGAGTCATTATTATCTTTTGCATATTCAAATATATTTATATCTTCTTTAGCCTTTAACAACATAACAGCCTGAGATATCTCACTGTAAGATTTTTTAAACTGTGTATGCAAAACATTTTTCTGATAATTTGCAATCAATGACGGCATTGTCATTGCAGCAACAACTCCTATAATGCCGAGGGTAATTAAAACCTCTGCTAATGTAAAGGCAATTTGTTTTCTATAAAGAGAAGCTTTTTTGTAAAAATTCCGCTCATAAATAATATTATGGCAATCTAAATTAGCCGTATTCCTTGTTACAAGCTGAAAAGCGCCCCCCCCCCAACGGGTTTAAATTTTACATTAATATCTTTCATAAAAGCTCCCTTACAATCCTTTCCACATTAATAATTATATCATATACAGAAGATATTCGCAAGTGTTAAATGCCGGAACTATATACTTGTAGACAATGACGGCGCAATACTTATAAATTGACGAACAAGATCGGCATCCCAAAGTTTGCCGGCACCCTCTTTTAAAATCTCGCAGGCTTTATCAACACTCATACCTTTACGGTAAGGCCTGTCCGAAATCAAAGCATGGTAAGTATCGGCAACCGCAACTATTCTTGCGGCAAGCGGAATTGCATCTCCTTTTAAGTGTTCCGGATAACCGCTTCCGTCAATATGTTCATGGTGATATTTTACAATGGGTATCAAATCACGCAAAGCCTCATTTGGTTTTAACACCTTTTCTGCTCCTATAACAGGATGCTGCTTCATTATTTCCCATTCATCACCTTCAAGTTTACCCGGTTTTTTGAGAACATTTTCAGGTATTCCTATTTTGCCCACATCATGCAGCAACGCACCCAGCTTAATTCTCTGGACTTCGTCTTCCGGCAGATTAATTGCACGTGCAAGGGCTTCAGAGTAACGTGAAACAGATGTGGAATGGCCCTTTGTATAAGGATCTTTCGCATCAATTGCACCTGCTAAAGAATTTGCTAGCTCCATAAGGTGATTTTGAGAAACAATTTGCTCATTATTAAACTTATGGAGAAGTTCTTCGTTAAAATCTATACCAAGCTGTGAATGACGTTTTGCAACAACTTCCGCAAAAGAATTAAGAGCATCGTCATCCCAGAAATTAAAATCTGAAGAGCTTATAATAGCCGACATGCCCTCTTTGTATCCCTTTGCCTGCGAAATATACATTGCTTGTTCAGCAAGGATTAAAAGTTTTTCCTGATCTCTACTGCATTCAGGGTAAGTAGCAATACCTACTGAAACCTTAACAGGTCCTACATCGTCCACAAAACAACAGGATAAGCAGTAAGTTATATATTCAGCCAAATACTTTGCATCCGGAGTATTTGTCTCGGGAAGAATTATTGCGATTTCATCTCCCCCGTAACGTCCAGCTTTGTCCGTACTTCTTATATTCTGCTTAACCTTTTCGGCAAGAAGTTTTATAACCTCATCACCTTTGGCATGCCCGAGTTCCCTGTTAATTTTAGAGATATTGTTTACATCAAGCATTATAATTGAAAGATTAGATTCATTATCTTCTGCCTTTTTAAGCTCGGCCTTAAGAACTTCCTGAAATCCTCTGTGCGTATATAACCCAGTAAGTGTATCCGTATTTGCAAACTTGTTAGTCTGCTCCAAAAGCTCGACATTGTCCATAAACAGTGCACAGTAATTGGCAATAAAGGAAAACAAACCTATATGATTTTCAATATCATCTTTCCCGATGACCATAACACCTTTGCATCCGCTGACAGAATTAAGGGGAAGCAAAACTGCAGAGGATTCATTAACGTATGGAATATCTAAAAACTTATTATCCTTTTTTACAACCGGCTGTGCAGTTTTAAAACATTCAACAACAGGATTTGAATCATCTGACAGCAATAATTTTGATGTATACGTACTGCCCATAGAATTAAAAAGTTTTATATTTATACATTTCGATTTTTCATGGAAAACACCAAATGCAGTAAATACGCTGTTTAAATTATCGGTAAACAAATCATGTACAGCCACAAAAAGCTCATGTACGCTTGTTTTATTAGAAAGGACATCATAGAGATTATTTACAAGCTCTGCGTAGTCAATAACCCTGTGTGAATTAGCCGCAGAAGTATTCATATAACCTGCATACATTCTGTTAGCCGTTTTATTGGTGTTAAAGTTGTTAATACGCGCTACAATATTATCAGTTTCCGCAGAAATAGGATTAGAAACCGATTTAGGCAGTGTTGAGCGGCGCTCTTCAGAAGATTTATCAGTATCAATTTTTACTGATGAATTTGTCTTCAAAGCAGGTTTTCTAAGCTCATTTAACTGTTTAGCCAAAGGATTTGAAACAGTTTTGTCAGCTTTCCCGGGCTTTTTAGCCTTCACGTCTTTAATTTCTTTTTCTTTATTTTCGTTCAACACTTACACCTACACACATTGTTTATAAAATCGCTGACAAATTATTTTTGCCGAATATGATGTTTAGTTTTACATTCCTTAAACTATTTTATAATACTTTCTTTCAAAAACAATACGCCATTTAGACGGCATAAAATACTGTTTATATAAACAGAACAATACAAGTTAAATTTATAAATATTTCACAAATCCTATTACATTTGTAGTATAACATTTATGTAATTGTTTTGCCAGTATTCGGGGACAATTTTTTACACAAGTTAATGTTTTTCGAAATTATCCTTTGGCGTACATAAAACTAGCATAAATTTGTCATTCTGAGCCAATAATATGAGATTCTTCGGGCTATGCCCTCAGAATGACAGTTAGGCGAAGAATCGCATTAATGTTATGTACGCAAAGGAATAATTTCGATGTTTTTTAATTTTTATGGTACAATTATAAAAAAATACACCCGTTTGCAGGAAGTTTTTCTTTTTGGAGTGCAAATAAATATTTGTGGGTTAAATTCGAAAAAGAAAAGATTGCTTTTTAATTTATAAGGGGAAATTATGTTAAACGAATTAATTCAAAATTACGGAATGATTATATCAGGCGCAGTCCTTTTGATTGCATATATTTTTATCGCGGCCGAAAAAGTGCAAAAATCAGTTGTTGCACTTGTCGGAGCATCATTAACAATGCTTTTGGGACTTATACCTTTTCACGGACATTATGATGTCGAGAATGCTCAATATGTAAAATCTGTATTTGACTATATTGAATTTGACGTAATTTTTCTCCTTGTCGGCATGATGATAATTGTACATATTGCCTCAAAAAGCGGAGTATTTAAATGGATGGCTTTAGAACTTTTGAAATATACAAAGGGACATCCGAAACTTGTTTTGTTTGCACTTGCGTTATTTACCGCTGTGGCTTCCGCGTTTTTAGATAATGTAACGACTGTTGTTCTCATTATGCCGGTAACTTTTGTTATTGCAAAAGAACTTGAATGCGACCCCATTCCGTTTCTTATAACCGAAGTTTTAGCTTCAAATATCGGCGGTACAGCCACTTTAATCGGAGATCCGCCAAATATTATAATAGGTGCAAAAGCCGGATTAAGTTTTATGGATTTTGTAAACGAATTAACATTAATAGTTGCAATTATATTTGCTGTAAGTATAAGTGTACTGATATTTATGTTCAGAAAATCACTCAACGCAACCGATGAAAAAATGAAGCATATCGCCAATTTAGATAATTCACAAACAATTACCGATAAAAACTTAATGATACGTTCGATAATTACGCTTGTACTCGTTATCACCGGATTTGTAACACATGACATAACTCATATTCCTGCTTATGTTTTTGCTTCTGCAGGAGCGGCATTTCTTCTTTTATTTGAAAAGCCAAAAGAAGTTTATAAAGATGTAGAATGGCTTACAATATTTTTCTTTATCGGACTGTTCATAATTATAGGCGGATTTGAGGCAAACGGCGGGATAAGCTTTCTGGCCGATAAGCTTATTGAATTAACCCGCGGAAGCCTGACTGCAGCAACAATGTTTATTTTATGGGGCTCGGGAATTTTATCAGGAATTGTCGACAATATTCCTTATACGGCCACAATGGCACCAATGATTGCGGAAGTTCAGCATACTCTGCCTTATACCGGTACAGGGGCACATCCCCTATGGTGGGCATTATCTCTAGGAGCATGTCTTGGCGGAAACTTAACAATAATAGGCGCCGCTGCAAATGTCATTGTGAGTGAAACTGCAACAGTAAAAGGATACCCAATATCATTTATGCGTTTTATGAAATATGGTGCACTCATAACCTTTATTTCACTGGTGCTTAGTTCGATTTACCTGTATATTAGGTACTTATACTGATATACTCATTTTATGATAAAATTATTTTATATAGTGAGGGAGATATATTTTTTATGGAAAAAACTATTGAGTTTATAAAAAAACACCGTGATTTATTCACGTTTTTGGGACTTTTAGTTCTATGTTACTTCGTATTCTTTTTTAATATCGGAAATTATGCACTGATGGATGTTGATGAAACAAGATACGTTTCAATGGCAAGAGATATGTTCCACGGAAAAGATTTTTTAACACTTTATCTGAACGGGGAATATTTCTTTGAAAAACCCCCGCTTTATTTTTGGGGCGAATGTTTATCTTTTGCAATTTTCGGTAAAGTGAATGAATTTACGGCACGCTTTCCGGTTGCGTTGTATGGAACACTTTCAACCCTGCTTGTATATTTTACGGGTAAAAAAATTGTTTCGCAGAGATTCGGGGTAATATCAGCAATAATTCTTGCAACAACTCTGGAATTTGTAATGCTTGCAAAATTTGCAATATTAGACATTGTTGTAACAACTTGCGTTGGATTTTCCGTAATGTTCGGGATGCTTTCCCAATTTGTAACCGATAAAAACAAAAAATATATGTGGTGGTTATTTTATACTTTTTCCGGTCTTGCAGTTATGGCAAAGGGAATTCCGGGATTTGTCGTCCCTTTTGCGGTAATGTTTTTTGTTACAATTGCCAACAAAACATTTAAGCAGATTTTCAGACCGCAGTATATGATTCCGGGGATTATACTTTTCTTCTTAACCGTACTTCCTTGGCATTTAATTATGTTCAAAATCCATGACCCGCTTTTCTTTAATGAATATATAATGAAACATCACATAAACCGCTTTTTCTCATCAAGTCAGATTGACAGAGAACAGCCTTTCTACTTTTACATAATAACAATCTTTTGGGGATTAATTCCATGGGTATTTTCAGCAATCGCTGCAGGAATTGTAAAACTTAAATCTCTTAAAAGTTTTGACATTAACAATATGACAGACAGACAAAAATTTCTGTTATTTAATGTAATCGGCTTTATCATAACGATGCTTTTCTTCTCAGCATCAAAAACAAAACTTATAACATATATTTTACCCGTTTATTTCTTTACGTCTTTTATAATCGGCTCGTTGTGGGAAAATTATATGTTCAACGACAAGTACAAAAAGCCCATAAATATTTCAGTTTATATTTTGGGCGGAATTTGTATATTTGCGGCAATTATAACTTGTTTTTCAAAATACTTTCTTCCTGCACAAATGTATTCGGATTTCCTTATTATAAAATGGTTCTGTATAATCATGGTAGGCATTTTTGGTATTTCGAGCATACTTTGTGCATTGAAAAATAAACCAAAAGGTGTTTTTACCTGCTATGCACTTCTTGTAATCATAACTTCCGCTTTCGGAACAAAATTGTTCTACAATATGGATTATGAGTTCGGACAAAACGACCTGATACAGTTTGCAAAATATGCAAAAGAAAATAACAAAAAAATTGTAGTATTAAATAATGAAAGAAAATATTCTGTCCTGTACTATTACGGCTCCCCAGTAGACAAATACACAAAAAGCCGTGTTTTCTTTATATCTCAGGATGATAAACAAGAAATGGCAAAACTCGGGCATATTCTTGATGACAGGGATGTTGTAGTTGTTGTAAGAGAAAAACAAATGCCGCAGGTAGATGAAACTCTTGATTTTGATATAATACTGGATGGAAGAAAATATTCACTTGTAAAGGTTCATTAATGCTCAAAAGATATGAAAAATTTCTTGAAAAACTTGACAAACGGCTTGAAAAATATTTTGAAGAACAATGTGAATTCATAAAATGCAATCCGGGCTGTTCTGCCTGCTGTGAAGTTGGCGAGTATCCTTTTTCAAGACTTGAACTTGAGTATCTTATGTCAGGTTTTGTAGAACTTCCATTTGGAACCAAACATATTATAAAAGAAGAAATAAAACGACTTAAAAAAGAGCACCCGAAACTCTACAAATGTCCTTTTCTTATTAATAACATGTGCTCCGTATATAAATATAGAGGGATTGTCTGCCGTACACACGGACTTGCCTGGTATGATGAAGAAGCAAATAGAATAAGGCTCCCTTATTGTGTCAATGTAGGTCTAAATTACAGCAAGGTATTTGACCGTGAGACAGGAGAAGTATTTTTGCAAAATCCAATAAGAGAACGTTTGAGAATAGATACTATTTTGAGAAGCCCTGAGGCTCAGGAATATAAACTTGAATGCGGAGAAATAAGACCTTTAATTAATTGGTTTTAAATCTTTAAACTTTATCTAATTTAGTTATTAATAAACAATTTATAAAATCGGAAAAGCTGTTTGATTTCATCATCAGACATTTTATCTAAATTCAATTCTTTTTTCATTTCATCAACGGAAACAAAATCTTCAAATCTAAAAAATTCTTGAACTTTAACCTCAAGCACATCAGCAAGTTTTTCAAGTGTTGATGCAGTAACAAAGCTTTCACCCCGTTCAATTTTACCCATATTTGTAACAGCAATGTCAATTTTCTCTGCCAACTCTTCCTGGGAAAGCTTTTTTTTCTGCCTAATTAATTTAACACGTTTGCCGAATTTTGCTTTTAAATCGTCCATAATCTCTCCTTTACAAATTTTAAATTGTATTGAAGGACTATTAAACTATCTAAAAGATAATATTATATATTGACATATTATCTTTAACATGCTAATGTATATATTAAAGAATGTTTTTATCTTAAAAAAAATACTTTTAAGATAATTATGTTCATTAAGGGTAGCAAAAAAAGGAGAATCTTATGTCAACAACAACCGACAATACTACTAACAGCAATGTTGTAAATTTAGGAGAAGGTATATATGCTACACCAAATGGTGATGGTACATATACTTTAAGCGGGGCCGGAGAGTACAACGGTGTTTGGGCCCCGGCGGATGCTG
The DNA here is from genome assembly GCA_944324295.1 of Candidatus Gastranaerophilales bacterium. Lineage (GTDB taxonomy): Bacteria > Cyanobacteriota > Vampirovibrionia > Gastranaerophilales > Gastranaerophilaceae > Stercorousia. The sequence goes on along the minus strand of CALUVX010000106.1, from coordinate 6,248 downwards.
ATACACCGGGTGCACAATTAATAGAAGATAGCGGGACTCAATTTGACGGTACATATTGGGTTAAACAATAATATATAATATAAATTCTTTAAAAAAGGTATTAATTATAAAATTAATACCTTTTTATTTTTCATTATGAACAGATATCTACTTAAGTTAAAAATTTTTTGGAAATACTTCTTACGAAAAGGAAGATTTATAAATTTTAATAATCCAAAACTTTTCACTGAAAAAATTCAGTGGTTAAAAGTCTATGACTGTACACCAATAAAAACAAGATTAGCCGACAAAATTCTTGTACAAAACTGGGTTAAAGAAAAATTAGAAAAAGCCTGTACGGAACAACCGAACAAAAACATAACAATACATTTCAAGAAAATTTACGGAATTTACGAAAAATACGAAGATATTGATTTTTCAAAACTCCCCAAAGAATACGTAATAAAAACAAATCATGGCAGTAAAATGCAGCTTCTTGTAATAGAGGGAGGTATTCCGGATAAATTTCAAAAAGATATTTTTAATAATTATCTCAAAATAAACTACGCATATAAAAGCGGTTACGAAATGCAATATGATAAAATAAAACCGTTTATTTTCGTGGAAGAATACATAAAAAATACAAATGATTATTTCTACCCTCTGCAACAATTTTCGTTGGATTTTCAAGAGTATCGTCCCGAGTTATTTGAATATCTTATATTCTGTTTTAACGGAGAGCCACGGCTAATACTTTTTGGCTCTGGCAAGAGAACAGACAAAGTATGCTGCACAATGTTTGATACTGAATGGAATAATCTGCATTTCAACTACGGCGGCTATTTGCATGAAGAACAAATTCCACCGCCAGAAAATCTTGATAAAATGCTTGAAATTGCAAAAATTTTATCCAAAGATTTCAAGTTTGTACGTGTGGATTTGCATAATGTAAACGGCAAAATATATTTTGGCGAAATGACATTTACTCCTGCCAGCGGATATATGAAATTCAAACCGCGCAAATACGACAGAATTTTAGGAGACATGCTGGACTTGAAATTGTAACAGCAATATTTTATAATAAAAAAGAAGGGCGTGCGGATTGCAGTCCACACATAAAAGCCCCTTATGATTGTTTTAGGACTAGCAGTATTAAAAGAATTGAAATTACATAACAGTAATGCGTTCTTCGCCTAATTGTCATTCTGAGGGCATAGCCCGAAGAATCTCATATTATTGGCTCAGAATGACAAATTTATGCTAGGTTTGTGTATGCAAAGGGATAATTACGAAAGAATTATTGCTAGTTCTTCTGTATTAATAATATAAGCCCTATGGGTAGGCTATTGCTTTTTTGAAAAAAATTATTTAAAATATTTTTATGAAAGAAAAAGCTCAAAAAGAACTGGATAAATTATTACAAGGGAACAGAAATTTTGTAAACGGTACGCCAACAACAAAAAATATGTCGCTTGAAACTTTGAAAAAATTTGCGTTTCATCAGGAACCTTATGCATGTGTTTTAACATGTTCTGACAGTCGTGTAGTACCTGAGATTATATTTGACTGCGGAATAGGTGAACTTTTTGTTGTTAGAGTTGCCGGAATGACAACAGGCCCTAATGTTATAGAAAGCATTGAATATGCGGTGAAAAAACTCGAGGTGCCCTTGTTAATACTTCTGGGGCATGACGACTGCGGGGTTATGAAATATGCAAAAGAACATTACCCCGAACCTATGAAGGATTTTTCATCAATTTTAAAATGTGTGTATCCTGTTTTAAACCATAAAGAAGATATATCATGTCATAATTATTTTGCACAGGAGCATACAAAATGGGTTGAAGATTATTTGATGCAACATTCAGTTATCATTAATGAAGCTGTTAAATGTGAAAAACTCAGGATTGCAAAATGCCACTTTGACCATTCAACAGGATTGGTAAATCTAATATAAAGACATTTTTAAACATAAAATCCTGAAACAAGTTCAGTATGACTTTTATAATTTATAAACAAAAACGGCACCTTAAAAGGTGCCGTTTTATCAGTTACATTCATTATTACCCCATAATTCATCATATTTTGCCTGATTTTTTTCATGATAGCGTGGAGATGTTTTACGATTTGTGTTTCTGATTTGTGCGTCAATCTGCCGTGCTATCAAAAGCATTCTTTCATTATTATCTTTTCTCTTCTTTTCTTTCATACATTTGAGAATTGAAAAAACACTTGCGGTAATAATTCCTGTATAGGCAATTATTCTTAAAACATTTACGAATTTATTTTGCATATATTAAAACTCCATAGGTTTTTCCTTCACTAAATCCTCGTAATCTTCAACCGACACAGTGTTAGGGGCCTGCGCTTTTTCTTCCAAACCGCGTTTAAGCAAATCCGGTTCTTTTTTGCGAAGTTTAGGTTCTGCTGTTACAATGTCCATATTCAGACTCGTCTTTATTAGCTGAATTGTTTGTTCTGTTGGAGCACCTTCGCCGCTCATAATTTCCTGCGCATGGTAGCTTGGCCAATCTTCAGGAAGTTTTTCAATAGTTGTGTAGCCCATATTGTCATCATGACGCTTGTCTATTTCGTTTTCCAGAATATTAGTTACGTATTCCTTCTGGGTTTCAAAGTGGCATGGAAGCACTATTTTATCTCCTATAATCTCTTCAGGATCACGTTTTTCATGCTTTTTCAACAAATCAACCGCAACCTGAAGATGACCGAGTTCAAAGGCAAGAAATTCTTCCCAAATTTGTTTCAATTTGTCATTTACTTCATCTTTGTAACAGTTATAGTATGTACAAACTTCCGTAAATTCATGGAGGAGAAGCTTTTCAAAAGGCGTTTCATTAGGGTCAATTAGAGATTCATACATTGTAACGTGTTCTTCTTCAACGTCGCAAATTTCTCCGTAAGTACGTCTTAAATCGTCATTTGCATACATCATACCGTGTTCGGCATAGAAATTATGTGTCTGTTGTTCGCCCGAAACAAGCGTATAAATATTTACTTTTGTCTGCGGGGAAGCAGTCGTTCTGTCATAATGTTTTCTCAATCTGATTCTATTGTCATTGTGGTGGTTCTGTGTCGGACGCCCTATTATAACATCAGTCATCCCCTGTAAAATGTTGTCGGGGTCAATTCCGTGTACCATATAAGCCCACTGGCTGTATCTGTAAAGGTGGTCAAAATCTTCAAGAAGTCCAAAATTGAAAGTTTCTTTTACATAGTCATCTGGTTCATTTTGTGCAAGCCATGCGGTTAAATCAACGGCAACCTGCTCGTACCCCAAGGTTGTTTCTAAAACAGTCTGACAGGCAGGTGTCATCCAGTTTACTGTTGTTTGCTGCATATCTTCAATTTTGTGAGATAGTGCAAGAAGTTTTCTTACCTCTTCATCAGGGCAGCATCTTGCAAAATTATGTTTGAAATTCCAAGCTTCAACTTCAATACCGTTCATCAAAATTTGGCGTGTTCGTGAATAGCAGTCAACATCATGTTTATCAAACGGCCTTTTAACAATATCATGCCAGCTTCTTAGCTGTTTTTCCAAAGGTATACCTTTTTCTTCTAATGGATTAAATGTCATTTTTATTCTCCTTGTATTTTGGAAGGCCGGAAGTCAGTAGGGCAAGAGGCCAGGCTGTTTATAAAAATTATTTTTGTGCGAAGCACCGATAACAGCTTGACTCCCTACCATCTGAGCTTCTCGCCTTCATTATTCATTTTTCCAATGCATAAGCAAAAAGCTCACCTACGCGTTTGTTGTAATATCTTCCGTCAGCTTTCGCAAAAAGATTTTCCCAGTGGCTCAAAGCAGTTCCGTCTGTTGAATAAGAGGGATTAGTCATCATAAGATGGTGAGTTGATGTATCATATCTTAACGGGAATAAATCGTTCATCTGCATAAAGCTCGGAAGTTTGTCGCTGGCAAAATTAAATCCGAACAATGCCGAATTTATACGATTTAACTTTTGTTCGTATGATAATCCGCCTTCGTTGTTATCGTTTGTAACCTCTACACCGGGCGCATAATCTCTGTAATATTTTAAGCGTTCGGACAAATTCCTGACAGCTTCAAAATTATCCCCTGTTATAAAGTCAGTTCCCGCATTCAAGCCCATCAATCTGTATCTTTCAAAATCGTCAGAACTTTTTTCTCCCACAAAACTTATATTAGTTTTGCCTGTTCTTGAACGAATTTCATTTAGAATATACTGCATCTGATGATATTCTGGCAAAGCCCCGACACCTGTATAATTCGCCATATCATAACCGCCGATATGCTTTGCAGAATCAATAAACATACATTCAAAACCTAAATTCATAAGTTTGACGCATTCGTTTATGTAAATTTCTACATGTTCAGGATTAGTCCAGCTAAAAATTTCATCATCACGGTAAGAGCGTGCGACTTTCATCTGATCAGCTGAAATTACATGCCTGAAGCCGACTTTAAGTCCTCTGAAATGAGCTAAATCAACAAAGGCCTTCAATTGTTCTTCAGGTGTAATTTTATCAACAATTGAGTAATCAATTATATTATCGCTGTAACTTGTGTTCAGCCTCAGAGCATAAATTGAGTTTTCCTCAAACGGTCCTTTTTCGTACGCATCTCCGTAAATATTCTGCCATATTTGAGATAAAATTATACAATTTGCCCAGCTTTTTGCAGAAGGAGGAATTGCGGGCAAAAGTTTTATACAGCTTAAAATCCCTTTGCATGTACAGCCATTGTCCATTACAGCTATTGCACGATCGTTAATTTCAATGTAATTTGCTAGCCTTCCCCATTTATCTCCGTAAGCAGGTGTTCCTATATAATCCGGGAATTTATCATAGAAGATACAACTTTCTGAAAGTGTCGCAATTATTTCTATCGCTTCTTTAACAGACAACTTTAATAAATCCGCCGGAACAATATTTCCGAGCCACCGCTTTGAATAAGCACAACCTACACCATGAAAAGCTATATAATTACTGTAATCATTTTTTGTTAATTTTGTACTTTCTCCAAGAGCGTTTAGTAATTTATTTACTGCATTATTTTTCATAACATAATTACTTATAAGTAATTAACAGAAAATTTTCATTGCCTGAATTGTTAATCTAAAGGTAAAACGAAATAGTATCAAAATCAGGTTTATTATATTCATCAAGAAATTCCGAAATTTTTTGTAAACGTACATTTATGTCAGGGTATTTTTTTCTATAATCCGTAAGTGTTCTTTGAATATGTGAAAAACCTTCAGGACAATCACATAAATGCATTGCTAAATTCAGTTCTCCACGGTCATTAAAATCACAATAATACGGAAGTTCGGATTTTTCTGATGCAAGAATCAATTTTTTAATCAAATCTTTTCGTCTTTGTACTGCAAGATAGTCAAATTCAGCAGTTTGTGATACATCATAAGAATTTATAAACACTTTAAATAATTTAGCTAAGGTATTAGGATTCGATTCTTTCGCAGCAGAAATTTCGTCAACAATTTTTACATCATTACCGTCTGCAATAAAATTGTTAGGATTTTTAGTATCAAATTCTTTCCCTAATGAATTTAATGTTTTAAAATCTTCTGCAAGTTTGTCATAAGCAGATTGCGGTAATTCACAAAATCGCTTTAAATAAACTTCATTGTAATACTCCAATTTTTCGCCTCTGGACATCCAGCGCATTGGAAGTCCGGCCGGCAAAACATCATCTGTCTTAAAAGCATTTTTCATAATTTCCATATTACCGATTCTTGCAACAACACTGCCGTAATATGTTTTTAAATTGTTAACCAAAATATCAGCTATTATCGAAAGCTTGCCAAATCTGGGTGTAGAACGATTTGCTATCTTAAAAACGTAATCGTCATCAATTGCATAAACAGTTCCATGACATCCTCTCCCCATTTCATTTTTGGGGGACATTTTTTTGGACACCGTCTTTGAAAAAACGTCAATGATATCTTTCTCTTCCGCTTTATTATGAACTGGTTCAGCTAAATATTTGTCAAGTATTTTGCCAAACTCTGATTTATAACCGCAAAAGCTGGGGGTAAAACTATTTATTTGCATACACACTCCGATTTTATTTTTAATCTATATAAAACAAAAGGTAAAAAAAAGTTGCTAAAAAAAATTTTTTTTGGTGCTAAAATCAAATTAGAAAAGAGAGGAAGTAATTATGATTAATGAAAAATTAGAAAAAGCTTTTAATGTACAAATAAACAAAGAATTTTATTCTGAATATCTTTATCTTTCAATGCAGGCAT
>CALUVX010000105.1 GCA_944324295.1 Candidatus Gastranaerophilales bacterium | reverse complement strand
CTTTTGAAGGAACTGTTATTAAAAAACACGGTTCAGGCATTAATAAAACTATTACTGTCAGAAAAGTATTTCAAGGCGTTGGCGTTGAACGTGTATTCTTGCTTAACTCTCCGAGAATTGAAAAAATCAATGTTCTCAGAAAAGGTGATGTAAGACGTTCTAAACTTTACTACTTGAGAGAACGTTCTGGTAAAGCAACTCGTATCAATGTAAAAATTGAAAAAAGATAAGCTTCATATACACTGGTATCCTGGGCATATTGCGAAAGCTGAAAAAAAACTTAAAGAACAGCTCTCCTTAGTTGATGCAGTGATAGAAGTGATTGATGCAAGGTTACCTTTATCAAGCAGTTATGATAATATTACGGGGCTTTTAGGTGAAAAGCCCCGTTTAATATTGCTTAATAAAGCTGATTTGACAAATTCCGATGAATTGAGTAAATTTGTTAAAATTTTGGAAGAAAAATCAGGTTATCCTGTCTTAAAATCTGATGCTAAAAATTCTAAAGATTTAAATGTAATTGTGAAAAAAGCGGTAGAACTTTCAGAACCGCGAATTCAGGCGTTAATGAAAAAGGGACTTCTCCGCAGGCCTGCAAGGGTTATGGTTGTAGGAATGCCTAATGTTGGAAAATCAAGTATTATAAATAAATTAACAAAATCTTCAAAGACAAAAATCGGAGCAAAAGCGGGTGTAACGCGGCAGCAACAGTGGGTAAGGATTAATCCGCAGCTTGATTTGCTTGATACTCCGGGAATTATTCCAATGAAGCAAGAGGATCAGCAAAGAGCCAAAAAGCTTGCATTTGTAAATGCAGTATCTGAAAATGCGTATTCTAATGAAATAGTTGCAAAAGAGCTTTTGACTCTTCTTAATGAAAAGTATCCCGAAACCGTAAAAGAATTTTATAAAGTTGACAATCTTTTCCTTGAAGATATTGCAAAATCAAGAAATTGGATAGTTTCCGGCGGTAATCCGGATATAGAGCGTACGGCTGTGTATCTTTTGAGAGATTTTAGAGAAGGCAAAATCGGAAAATTTATATTGGATGAAATATAATGGATGAGTATAACAGATTTGGGCATGATGCATCGGAAGATGCCGAGCAGATAGAAAAAAATAATAATAAAACCAAAAAGCGTTTGAAAACAACTCTTACGGTTGATTCAAGAGTTGTTCAGTTGTTTACCTTTGACTTGAACCAGAAACGCATTGTTATTGGTACTGACGAAGCGGGCAGGGGCTGTGGCGCCGGTGGTGTTTTTGCAAGTGCCGTATGTTTTAATAATCGTTCCAAAGAGCTTATTGAAAAACTTGTTGATTTGAATGACAGTAAAAAGCTTTCTGCCAAAAAGCGCGAGGCATTATTTGATATTATAAAAGAAAACAGTATTAACTCTACTGTTTGTATTGATGTTGAAGAAATTGAAAGAATTAATATCCTGAATGCATCATTAAAGGCTATGCGTCTTGCAATTGAGGATGTTATCAATCAGCTTTATCCCCTGCCGGAGGAAAAAGATAAATCTATTGCCCGAAATATGCTTGCCAGAAGTGAACTAATGATACTTATTGACGGTAATAAACGTATTTGGGATTTTGACTATTCACAGCGATATGTTGTAAAAGGCGACAGCCGTTCCGCCTCAATTGCTGCGGCCAGTATTTTGGCAAAAGTAAGCCGGGATAGATATATGCTAAAGCTTGATGAAGAATTTCCGCAGTATAACTGGCGCGAAAATGCAGGATATTTAACTAAAGAACACATGGCTTTGATAGACAAATACGGTTTATCTAAATATCATCGTCCTTCTTATCTTCAAAAACATTTTGCCAAACAGGAACAGTTGAGTTTGTTTTAGAGTTTGTACGGATAATCGGATTTGAAGTCCCAGTTATCATATTCTAAGAGACTGCTGCAATATACAGGATTGGAAGCACAGTCAGTTTTTTTCTTTTCTCTTGTTGTTGATGATATTTTGCCGTAAGTTGTAATGCCGGAGTTACTATTTAGTGCATGTTGTATCCCTGAAGGGCAAATAAGAAATCGGTATCTGTCTCGTCCTTCTTCGTTTGGGAACTTATCTCCGTTATAATCAAAAATAAAATCAATGCACTCACCATTTCGCATAAGAAATGAACTTCCGTCATTTAACATTACTTTAAAAAGGTTTGTATCTTCATCTTTGTCTGTTTTTAGATATTTCAGATAGTTTTTTAGATATGTATTGAAATAAATTTCGGTATTTTCGGCATCTGTGTCATCATACTTTCCAGTGTCTGGATTTGGGTTAATATTTCCAACTTTGGTCCATTCTTTTGCTGAACCGTTGTCATTTTCGGAAAGCAAGACCGCCTGCGACATTGTACTGTAAAATTTTTTTATTCTGGCTGATGCTTCTGATTTTTTATGATTTTGGATTAAAACGGGCATAGTCATAGCAGCCACGATCCCTATAATACCGAGAGTAATTAAGACTTCTGCCAGCGTAAAAGCAGACTTTTTCTCTCTTTTCATAATCCCCGCCCCTTGAGGGAGGGGAAGTAAAGGGGAGGGGTAATTATGAGATTGCGCAACAAGTGCGCAATGACATGTCCCCAATCGGATATTCTGTCTTGCTTGACCTCCC
>CALUVX010000104.1 GCA_944324295.1 Candidatus Gastranaerophilales bacterium | reverse complement strand
TTGAGGGAGGGGAAGTAAAGGGGAGGGGTAATTATGAGATTGCGCAACAAGTGCGCAATGACATGTCCCCAATCGGATATTCTGTCTTGCTTGACCTCCCTCCCTAATCAGGGAGGAACTAAGGGTGTGTAACATTGTATTTACCCTCTCCTGTCCTTCGGACACCCTCTCCCAAGAGATAGGATAAATTTTTCGTGAGCTTTGCTCACCTATACCAGCCTGCCCTCTTGTCTTCTTGCCCTCCTGTCTTCTAATTACAAATCTATAAACCCACTCTACACTTGAGTTTTGCGGGGGGGGGGCAGTCTCAAAGCATCTCTATTAAACATTTTTCAACTCCTCTTATGCTTCCATCATTTTTATTATTTACGATATTTTTTGTTTTGTCAAGGGTTAAATGTCAAATAACCTGTGAAGTCTGTTTACTATATCTTCTTCGTCAAGGTCCTGGGTTATTTTGTTTAAATCAATTGCCATTTGATAATAATTTGCAGCATCATTGATAAATCCCATAGCTTGAGATGCACGTCCTGCATTAAAATAGGCAAGAGTATAGCTCGGGTTTAATTCTACTGCTGTTTCAAAGTATTCAAGTGCTTCTTCGGCATCTCCAAGGCCATCTAGATATAGAATTCCGAGATTGTTTTGTGCATATTCATTATCGGGGTTAAGATCAATTGCTTTGTGGAAAGAAACAAGTGCTTCTTCAAGATAATCTTTTTCCCAGAGTGCAATTCCTGCTTTTGAGTATGCTCTGTAGTCTTCGGGATTTAATGTAATAGCATCACAATATGCTCTAATTGCGTTATCCAAATCATAAGCGGCCATGAGAGTGTCGCCTAATGAAAGATATAAATTGTAATTATTCGGATCAAGAATAATTCCTGCCTGATATGTTGAAACTGCCGCATCAATATTACCTTTTACCTCGGCATATATTGAACCTAAAGCTTCACATACTACTGATGTCCATTCATTGTCAGGATTAAGTGTGATAGCTTTCTGGTAATGTTCTATCGCATCATCATAAAGCTCGGCTTTTGAGTATGCATAAGCAAGAGAATTATTATAAAAAGGATTTTCGGGGTCGCGTTCAAGTGCAAGTTTGAATGCGCTTATTGAATTTATTTTATCTTCTTTTTTCAGATAAAGATGACCGAGTTCATAATAAATCTGAGGAACGTCTATATCAAATTCAAGAAGTTTTTCGTAACAATCTATTGCTTCGTCGGTGTTATCCGGAAAATATGTCTGTAATACAGTTGCAAGTTTAATTAAAACTTCTCTGTTTAGCGGATTTGCTTCCAATACTTTTCTGTAACAATCAACGGTTAAATCCATTTCTTTGTTTTTTAATGCCAAATCACCCATTTTATGGTAAAAAATTTCGCCATGATTTGTAGCGCTGATTGCTTGTCTGTAAATATTTTCTGCCGACGGATAAAGTTTAAATTTTTCAAGGAACTTGCCTACCGTATTGTAAGTAAATACTGAAAAATCGTCTGACATGTTTTTGTAAAACATTTTCATGGACGGTCTGTCCCAGGCAAGCATGAGAGTGCCGGAGAGAAAATAGTATAAAAAGCTCAGATAATCCTTTACATTACCGTTTTGCGAATTTATTTTCTGCAAAATTGATTGAGATAATATTAGTCTCGGGCGACCAGATTTTAATTTTCCCATCTTAATAGCAGATTTGAACTCATTTTCTGCAGATTTAAAATCCTGAGCCATTTTCATGAAAAAGCCTGTATACAGATGTGCATTAATATTTTGCGGGGCAAGTGAAATGGCTGTTTTGCATTGTTCAATAGCCGTATCAAGGCTGATTTGACCTTGTTCCCACATAAGAGTTGCCAATCTGTAATAAGCTTCCGGCATAGTAGGGTCATATTTCACAGCTTCAATATAGTATTCTATAGCCTCCTGCAAATCGCTGTTTTGCTGGCGGATAAGATAGTTTTCATGTGCTATTCTGGCTTTTTCTAACGATTCTTTGGCCTTATCTGTATTTGCCGCTTTCATCGGCTGTAGTAAAATCTGTTCTGACATCAATGAGCTCCAATAAGATGTATATTCTGTTTTATTATTATGTCGATATAAATAATATTAATCTTTAGTAATTTGAATTAATATCATCCATTTGGAGTAGATAGTCAGGTTAATTTATCTAAGAAAATCTTTCCAATAGCTTTTAGTTTCATCTTCAGGGCTTCTGTCTTGAAGTGCATAGTACGCACATGCGTAACCGCCTTCGTTTGAATTTTTTGAATATGTACAATATTCTTGCCCTGATACAAAACCATTCCAATTCAGGCTGTCGCTTTTAGGATTGTTAGGATGTTGTTGTCCCATAGGTATGACATATCCGTCAATTGTAAATAAAAAAAGAAAAACATCATATCCATATCTGTTCGGGCGTTTTTTCCCGTTAGTATCGACACAGATTATTGGTCCGTTTTCATTAATTATATTTGACCTGTCATTAAACGAGTATATTTTTCCTGTATTGTTTGTGTAGTACCCCGTTGCATTACAAACGGTTCCATCTCCTTTAGTTTTATTATTAAGTGAATATATATCATAAGATGGTATATCTCCTTGATTGGTCCAGTTTGAGGAGCTATATTTTATTCCTCCGTTAAATAACTTTATAAAATCATCAAGAATAAATTTTGTTTCTGCATCAGTAACCGGGTTGGATGTGGAGTTAAAGTCTTCTGAAAAAGTAGTCCCATTTTGAATCTGATAAAGCTTAGCAGCCTGATTAAGTTCGGAATAAGTTTTTTGAAATGCGACATGCAGTTCTTTTTTATTCGTTTGATTAATCAATGCTGGCATAGTCATAGCGGCCACGACACCAATAATACCGAGAGTAATTAAGACTTCTGCCAGCGTAAAAGCAGACTCTTTCTCTCTTTTCATAATCCCCGCCCCTTGAGGGAGGGGAAGTAAAGGGGAGGGGTAATTATGAGATTGCGCAACAAGTGCGCAATGACATGTCCCCAATCGGATATTCTGTCTTGCTTGACCTCCC
>CALUVX010000103.1 GCA_944324295.1 Candidatus Gastranaerophilales bacterium | reverse complement strand
TTTCAGGATCTCATTTTACCGCTCAAACAGCACTCGTTCTGTTGTTGTTTCGTTAAGCAGTAATTGTTGAAAATATTTCGTGCGCTTTGCGCACAGATATTAGCTTGCCCTCCTGTCTTCCGATCCTCTTGCCCTCGTATCATCTTCTCTTTAAGAGAAGATGATACAAATTATATTTTTTATGTAAAAAAATATAATTTGTTATTTTTTTTTTTTGTATTATAATAACTATATAAAAAAGGAGAGAGGATATGGATACATTAACTAAAAATGAAGGCTTAATAACTAAAATTATCGGCCCGGTTATTGATGTTGAGTTTCAGCAAGGCGAACTTCCTGAAATCTACACTGCATTACATATAACTAAAGAAGACGGGAGTTATATCGTTGCAGAAGTTCAGCAAATGCTAGGCGGTAACAAAGTTAGAACCGTTGCAATGTCTTCAACCGATGGTCTGAAAAGGGGCATGAAGGTTATTAATACTAATGAACCTATTAAAATCCCTGTAGGAAAACCTATTTTGGGAAGAATTTTAAACGTAACAGGCGATCCGGTTGATAAAATGGGGCCGATTGAAACGGATACATATCTTCCTATCCACAGAGAATCACCGAAGTTAACTGATCAAAATACAAATATTGAAATTCTTGAAACAGGTATTAAAGCAATTGACTTGCTTCAGCCATATCAAAAAGGCGGTAAAATCGGTCTATTCGGCGGTGCAGGTGTAGGAAAAACAGTTCTTATTATGGAACTTATCCATAATATTGCAATGGAACATTCCGGTGTTTCTGTTTTTGGCGGTGTTGGAGAAAGAACTCGTGAAGGCAACGACCTTTGGAATGAGATGAAAGAATCCGGAGTTATTGATAAAGTTGCTCTTATTTACGGTCAGATGAACGAACCGCCGGGAGCAAGAATGAGAGTTGGTTTGTCAGCACTGACTGCCGCTGAATATTTTAGAGATTTTTCAAAACAAGATGTACTTTTATTCGTTGATAACATTTTCAGATTTACTCAGGCTGGTTCCGAAGTTTCAGCACTTCTCGGACGTATGCCGTCAGCTGTAGGTTATCAGCCTACTCTGGCAAATGAAATGGGTGAATTACAGGAAAGAATTACATCTACAAAAGACGGTTCAATTACGTCCGTTCAGGCAATTTATGTACCTGCCGACGACTTGACTGACCCGGCACCGGCAACAACATTCTCACACCTTGATGCGTCTACTGTATTGTCAAGACAAATCGCATCATTAGGTATTTATCCGGCTGTAGATCCTCTTGAATCTTCTTCAAGAGTTCTTGATCCGAATCTTCTCGGAGACGAACACTACAACACTACAAGAAAAGTGCTTGAAATCCTTCAAAAATATAAAGAACTTCAAGATATTATTGCAATTCTGGGTATGGATGAACTTTCAGAAGAAGATAAAGAAACGGTTAACAGAGCCAGAAAAATTCAAAGATTCTTGTCTCAGCCGTTCTTCGTAGCTGAACAATTCTCAGGTATCCCAGGCAAATACGTAAAACTTGAAGATACTATAAGAGGATTTAAAGAAATCATAGAAGGAAAACAAGACGACTTGCCTGAACAAGCCTTCTACATGGTAGGAACAATAGAAGAAGCTGTTGAAAAAGCAAAAACGTTGAAATAGAGGACAAGAAAGAAGACAAAAAGAAGGCGGCTTAAGCAGTTTGCCATCTTGAACTCAAATTTCCTGTCATCTGAAAGGGTATTTATGCATTTAAAAATAATAACCAACGAAAGAATTGTTTTTGACGAAGATGTTGATGAAGTTTACACCAAAACAACAGACGGAGAAATCGGTATATTAAAAAATCACGTTCCTGTTATGGCAGCTTTGGACATCGGCGTAACAAAGGCAGTAAAAAATAATGAACCCAAGTACTTCACAACAATGGGCGGCGTTTTTCAATTTAAAGACGACAATGCTTTAATTCTGACAACAACTGCCGAACGCGGCGATGAAATCGACGTAACCCGTGCTAAAGAGGCATTAAAGCGTGCACAAGCACGTTTGGCCGATTCAGAGGCAGAACTTGATGCGAAACGGGCAGAAGCAGCAATTGCAAGGGCTATGGCGAGATTAAAAGCAACTCTTAATAATTAATAAACTATCAGATGCCGTACAAACAATGTGCGGCATCTGACTATTTTACGTTAAACAATACCTTAAATGTCTCCCCTGAAATAAATTCAGGGCAGGCTCTGAGCTTGTTTCAGGGTCTATCAACACAGAGATTCCGAAACCCAGAGGTTAATCTGACGTTCGGAATGACTGTATGGCTGTATTTCGAATACATTTGCGATATAATTTCAAAAAAATAATGCTTGTTATATAATAAATTTTATGGAAAAGACGTTATATCAAATATTCAAAACTTTTTTCAAAGTCGGGACTTTGCTGTTGGGCGGGGGGTATGTTATTTTGCCGCTTTTACAGTCCGAACTAGTTGATAAAAAAAATTGGATTGATGATGATGAATTATGTGAATATTATGCATTAGGACAGAGTGTACCGGGAATTATTGCCGCAAATACAGCAATTTTTGTCGGTTACAAATTACGTAAAACCGCGGGGGCAATAGCTGCAACACTTGGGATTGTCATGCCTGCTTTTATAGCAATTATACTAATTGCACGAATTCTTGAAGAAGTCGTCAGAATGAAATTCATTCAAAGTATTTTCTGGGGTGTCGGAATAGGGGTAGTTTTATTAATATATCTGGCAGTAAAAGAAATGTGGAGAAAAAGTATTGTGGATAAATTCACATGCTGGATCTTTTTCATTACATTTATTCTGTCTGCATTATTCAAGGCTCCTCCGGCCGCTTTGATAATTCTTGCAATATTTATAGGTTTATGGACTCAGTACCAAAAGAAAATAGAATACGGGGATAAAGAATGATAATATATTTAAAGCTGTTTCTTGAATTCTTTCATATCGGATTATTTTCATTTGGCGGCGGTTATGCG
>CALUVX010000102.1 GCA_944324295.1 Candidatus Gastranaerophilales bacterium | reverse complement strand
GAAACGAGTGAACTCGCTATATATTTGTCATCCTGAACTTGTTTCAGGATCTCATTTTCCCGCTCAGACAGCACTCGTTCTGTTGTTGTTTCGTTAAGCAGTAATTGTTGAAAATGTTTCGTGCGCTTTGCGCACCGATATTAGCTTGCCCTCCTGCCTTCTTATCCTCTTGCCCTCGTATCATCTTCTCTTTAAGAGAAGATGATACTAATAACATTTTTTATGTAAATAATATTTACAACAATTCAATAATATAATATATTAATATTATGAATTTATTCCAAAAAATTATTTATTTCTTTCTAGAGCAGCAGGAAAAAGCTCTTACCAAAAGACTTAACAAACATTTAAAGGTCTCGAGCACTAATTCTACTTCAAAAACAGTGCTCTCGAAGGGTGTAACTATGACCCTGTCAGCCGAAACAGAAAAAAAGAAAGAACTTGTAAAACTTAATGTTTCGGATATCGTAAAAGCCTCTAATAATGATCCGACAAAACTTTTAGCATTTATTGAAAGTAAAGGCACAAAAGTTATAAAACTTGATAATGCCGATAAAGTTCTATCAGTTATAAATGAAGAAGAAGGACTTATAACTCCTCTTGAAGGAATTGAGGCTCTTTATATTAATATCGTAACAGAATCGGGGTTTTCTTTAAAATCAAAGCCTATGTTTATTTTAAGAAACGGGGAAATAGACCCTTATTATATGGTACACCAGTTTTATAAATGGTATTCGTTATATATGGGACTTCCGGGTTTTGATTTTATATCCCAGAAATTGTTTAAAATCTCTTTAAATTCAGACGGCTCAATACTTTCAAACCTTAATCTTGATGAAATGACAGGACTGAGAGAAGCAATTGCAAGAGACAGGGAAGCTACAGATTTCGCATTAGAACTTGCAAAGACAAAAGAGGGCAGCAAAAACGTTCTCGACAAAATAAAAAATGACGGTGGAGCAAATATATAAGTTATTTTGAATTTATTGTTCTAAATAAGATTCTGAAACAAGTTCTGAATGACAGTATGTTTGCTAAAATTATCAAATGAAAACCCCGCTTATGCGGGGTTTCTTTCTTCAAAATGTGTAAATTTTAAATTTATTATACCTGTTTGTTTACATGTTGAGGCTGAACAGGCTGTTCATTTTTCTTACCGCCGCAGCATAAGTATGTCGTTAAACCGAGCACTGCAGCACCAACTGCACCATAGATTGCGGCATATTTACCCTGAATGCTCTGTGCTGATTTTTTTAATGCTTTAAGTAGATTTTTTGCACCTTCTGTACCTTCTGCAAAGTCTAGATCATCTAGAGCTTCTACAGAGTTTATAAATTTCTTTTCACTGCTGTCCCAAAATATTGTAAAAATTTCTTTTAATCCTTTTCGCTCAAGTTCTTTAATTTTATTAAGTTGAGATTTTGACATATTTTTTACTTCATCAATAGATTTCCCAGCAAAAGTTTTATCCATATCTTCTTTAAGAATATTTTTAATTTCATCAAAACTTTTTGCATTTTCTACTCTACCAATAAAATCTTCAGTTACTTTAATTCCGATAGATTCAAAATCATCTCTAACACGAGGTAAATTGTCTCTAAAATTGTTTTTATATTTTTCTATACTAATATTTTCAGGATTTCCAAATACATAATCTATTAAATTACGTTTTAGTTCATCTAAATTTTTCGCCTTTTCAATTGTATTATTTAACTGCTTTAATCTTCCTCTAAAAGCCTTGATACCTTCTCTTTTTTCCGGCGACGTAGCATTTATAAGATTTTCATCCAATTTTTTGATAAATTCATCAGTCGGAGCACCGTCCTTCAAAAACGGTTTTGTTAAATAACCTGCTGCTACCCCTGCACCTGCACCCAATACAGCACCTGACGTTGTATATAACGCTGTATTATTTGAATTGTTTACACCATTCACTGACATTTTTGTTTTTCCTTTCTTTTGTTCTGCCTACATTTCTATAAAAACAAAAACATCCGAAAAAGTTGCTATGGGCGCAGTTCATCCTATCCTATCCTATTCTATGAGGCATTATAACAGGGTTTCAACCATTTTTAAATTCATCTTTACATTTCGTTACATATTAATTATTTTACAATTTTTGGAGTTAATAGAGTAAAAATACAGATTCAATCCCTCATCGCGCACCAAGCTGCTCTATAAACAACAAAAAGATCGCGGAATAAATCCGCGATGACATGTAATTCTTTAATCCTCTCCCCTCAAGAAAGAGGACAATCGTAACAATTTATTCAGTAGCAAAGCGAAAATCTTCAGACCAGGTTTTAAAAACGCCTTCCAAAAGCATAACCGGATAATCGTATTCCGCAAGAATTAAACAGGCTTCTGCTCCAAGATGACATTGCTGGTTATAGCAATAAATAACTGTTATCTCATTTTTTGAAATCTTATCTGTATTATCTGCAAGTTCATCTTTCGGTATAGAAATTGCAGAAGGTATATGCGCAATTTCATAGTCAGAGGCGCTTCTTACATCAACAATCTTAACCTTATTTTCGTCCATCAAATCTTTTAATTCAACAGGCCCCAGTGTAAAAGCCAGCATTTTTGAGAAAAAGCAGCGTGCTTTTTCAGTATCAAACCTTATTTCTCTAATTTTTTCGTTCATAATTGAATATCCTTTCCGTATTTCTACGAAAAGGATATATCAATTTATAAAATAAGTACTTAGCAACATGGTTATAATCTATGAAGCAAGTTTTTATGGGGTTGGGGTAATTTGACAAGAGCAGACTCAGCTCAAACTATCCTAAAAAAGAGATATGTTTTGGACTTTTGCTTGCTCTGTCATAGTCAGGTGAAAATAGTATATTATAAGTCTTGCGAAGCTTAGCACCTAAAGCGTTAAGCATATTCGGATTTTGAACCATATCCGCTCTTTGAGTGCGGTTCAAGTCATTTTCGAAATTTATTTTCGCATTTGGATTTTGCAGCGATAAAATCGCCAAGCTCGGGGTTATATTATTAAGATTACCTTCACCGAAAGAAATCGGCTTAACAGTATTAAATTTTACAGGATTAATAGTTATCATTTTATTCCTCCTCTCTGAGGTTTTGTTATTAAGTGTTTATTTAACACTTCATTTAACACTTTTACTATAAACTATAAAATATATTTTGTCAACCCCTCCTATGAACTTTTATTAAGCAAAGTTAAAATTATTGTATTATCAAGGTTTTAGCCATAAAGTGGTAAATGTACACTTATTCCTGAAATTAAAAATTTTTAGCTTGAGTTTTATATTAGAGCATGCTCCAATTTATTAGAATTTTCATTTTTCTGATAATTTTTAAAGATTACCCTATCGGGTAATTGTAAAAATGACACTTATTATATTAAATATATTATTACCGTCGCCTTCTTAATACATGTTTATTCAATCAGAGCTTTCAGCACAGAAATTTATATTTACATAATACTAACGGTTCTTTTGGGCACTAAAAAACGACGAAAGCAATTACGAATTCGCCGTTTTAATATGTAATATTTCCAGATAAAGCTTATATGTTTGGCAAATCACCTTTGACATCGGCAATTACAGAACTATCTAAGCCAAAAACCTTATGTAATGCTTTGACTGCACGTTCAGCATCAGCCTTATCAACAAGACAGCTGATTTTAATTTCACTGGTGGAAATCATTCTTATGTTAACACCTTGTTCTGCCAGAGTTTCAAACATTGCGGAAGCAACACCGGGCCGGTCTATCATCCCGGCACCCACTATTGAAACTTTTGCGATATTTTCGTCGACCTGAATTTCTCCCTCTGCATTAATCTCTGATTTCAATGATTTCAATGCCTCTACTGTTTTAGGCAAATCAGGTGCATCTACTGTAAAAGCAATATCGTTTGTATTAGAAACTTTTCTTGCGTACGATTGGATAATCATATCGACTGATATATTTTCTTTGGCAAGTCTGCTGAAAAGTTTTGCGGCAACACCGGGTTTATCAGGGACATCGCAAACTACAATGCGTGCCTGCGATAAATCAGCAGCTACACCGGCTACAGGTTTGTTAATTTCCATTTTTTCAACTCCTAATATTAAAGTGCCTAAATTATCAAGCTTAAAACTGCTTCTGACACGCATCGGCACATTGTAAATTTTTGCTGTCTCTACACTCCTCGGGTGAAGAACATTCGCCCCGGCATGGGCCAGCTCCAGCATTTCTTCATAAGAAATCTCATCAAGCCGCGAAGCATTTGGTACAACTCTCGGATCAGTAGTATAAACGCCTTCCACATCAGTATAGATATCGCATCTTTCGGCATTCAAAGCAGCCGCAAGTGCAACTGCCGAAGTATCAGAGCCGCCGCGTCCGAGTGTTGTAATTTCACCATCTTCTGTTACACCCTGAAATCCTGCAACAACAATTATTTTACCTTCTTTTAAATTCTTTTTTAATTTGTCAGTTTTAATATCAATAATTCTCGCTTTTGAATGAACATTTTCAGTCATAATACCAATCTGCATGGCATTAAAACTAACGGCATCATATCCTTGGGCCTGAATAGCCATGGTTAAAAGAGCAATAGAAACGCACTCACCTGTTGATAAAAGCATGTCCATTTCTCTTGCAGAAGGGTTTGGGCTTAAATCCTTAGCCATTTTTACAAGATAATCGGTAGTATGTCCCATAGCGGAAACTACCACTACAACATCATTTCCCTTCTCTTTTTCCCTAATTACAGTCTTAGCGACATTTTTTATTTTATCCGTATCGGCAACCGAAGTTCCGCCGAATTTTTGAACAATAATTTTTCTCAAATGTTATTTTCTTTCTGTACAATTATCCAAAAGACTTGTCAATTCAAGCTTTTGTTCAGGGTACTCAAACAAATCCGGATTGATTTTTTCTATTTTTTCCGCAACCGAAAGTGTTTCTTTTACATTATATTCATAAACGTTATTTTTGACAAGTATATAACTAACATAGAACATCAAATTTAACAATACAATATTTTCACTGTCTGCTTTCAATGCTTTGCGCAATTTTCTTTGCGCCTCGGCGTATTCTCCCTTTGATAAAAGATATTGAGCATAAGATATAAAAGCAGTAATATAAACAGGATTAACCCTGAGTGCAGTTTCATAATAATCTTTAACTTTTGTATCATTTCCCAAACGTTCATAACACTTTGCCAGATAATAAGCATTAACAGCATCCTCATCATCTGTTCTGAAAAGCTCCATAGCTTTTGTAGTATCGCCTTCTTCAAAAGCTATAATTGCTAAAGCCTGCTTAACTGTATGATTTTCCGGCTGTTTGTCCAAAACCTTCCGAAGCAATGGTTTCGCCTCATCAAATTCTTTTCTTGATACACAGCATAACCCGAGATACGCAGAAGATTCAAGATTTTCGGCATCCAATTCTACAGATTTCAACAGTTTTGCTTTAGCATCGTCATATTTTTCAAATTTTTTAAGTGATTTTCCCCATTCAAGATAGAGCATGGGGTTTTCAAGCCCCTCAGCTTCAGCAGCAGAAAAATAATGTTGAGCATTATCAAAATCAAATCTCTTTGTATATATTTCCCCAAGAAGAATATATGAAGGCAGCATCTTTTTGTTCAGTTCAATTGATTTTTTCGCGTAGTGAACAGCACTGTCAAAATCATTTTTTAAAGACTTTAATCTTGCAAATTCAAAAGTATTATTGGCGTTAGGACAAACATTTGCCAGAAAAGTCAGTTTCATCTCGGCCTTATCATACATTTCAAGCTTTATTTCCATTACGGCACCAAGAAATATAGCCGTAAAATTATATTTATTCAGCCGTGCAGCTTCCGCAAACTTTTCATGTGCTTCTGGATATTTTTGAAGCTTCATTAAAGCCATGCCCCAGCCAGTAAAAGTATCGCTGTTCCCGGGATAAATTTTGTTTGCATTTTCAAAAGATTTTTCGGCATTTTCAAATTTTTTTACCGACATTAAAGCAAACCCCAGTCTCTGCCAGATAAGCTTATCCTGCGGATTTAAATCAGCAGACGTTTGATATGCTTCTACAGAATTTTCAAAATCGCCGAGTTTTTCATATACAGACCCTAAATATTTATACACCAGCGGGTCTTTTTGCGGAAGTTCCAGAGCCTGAATAAGAATCTGTTTTGCATCTTCAAATTGATTTTTTTCAATTAGTGCCTTGGCTCTGGTAACATAAGTATAAGAAGGCAATGATTGAATAACTGTTTCCTCCTTAAACTTATCTATTGAACTGTTAAGATTTTTTACTTTTTCGAAAATTGTTTTTATCCAATCAGACAATCCGCTACCTCTCTAAATGCTCCATTTCCTGCCGTATTTTCTGTAACTTGAATATCTTTTACCGCTTTGACTTTTTCAGCCGCATGAGGAACAGTAATTTTGTATTTCGCAAACTCCAGGCATTCAATATCATTAACGTCATCGCCGATGTATAAAAATTCATCCTTTGAAAGCCCATATTTTTCAATAATATTTTTTAATACATCAATTTTTATTCTTATGTTTTGATGCACTTCTTCAATCTGAAATTTTTTTGCAAGAATCTCTATTGCGGCATTTTTTTCTCCAGATATTATTCCTATTTTATAATCATTTTTTTTTAATAGAGAAAATGCCATTACATCTTTAAAATTCAGTCGTCTTGTCATGGAAAAATCATCCCCTATATAAACACAATTATCTGTAACCACACCGTCAAAATCTGTTATAACCATTTTTATTGTTTTCGGTAAATTTAATTTTCCCATATACAAAATATCCCTTATCTGTTATAATTGTATCATAAAAAAAGAGGAGATTACAAATGCTCTGGTATTTATTAAATTTAAGCATTATACTTGTTTTCATCATCCTGTTTCTTATTACAAGACAGACAAACAAACGCTGGTCAAAAATTAATGACTATCTCGGGATGGTTACAAATACCGTAAATTCCGTAAGATATGGAAACCTTTCAACAAAAATTGAAGAAATAAATCATCCTACATATCAAAACGTTACTGATAGTATAAACCGAATGGTAGAAACCCTGAATGACAGAGAAAAAATGATTGTTGAATATCAAGCGGAATTGATGAGACAAAATAAACTGCTTGAATCGGTAATAAACTCTTTATCAGACGGTATTCTTATTATTAATGATAAATATAATATTCTGAGAGTTACACCACAGGTAAGTGAATGGTTTGGAGCAAAAGGCCCCGAAATTGTAGGGACAAATATTTTTGAATACATTCAAATAAGCGATGATACACCGATTGAACGGGCCAAAAATAAGGATATATTCATCAGACATACACCAACAAATAATTTTGTAATGCACACAATTAAATTATCGCTTGATGATGATAAAAAACGATTTGTAATTCTTATAAAAGATGTAACAAAAGAAAGAGAGATAGAAACACTTAAAGAAGACTTTGTAGCAACATTAACTCATGATCTTAAAGTCCCGATTGTTGCAGAATCCAATATAATAAATTTCTTATTAAACGGCACATTTGGAGAAATCAGCGATAAGCAAGAGGTTGCCCTTTTAAATATGAAAAAATCAAATGAAGAATTAGTTGACCTTGTTCAAATAATTCTGGAAACATATAAAATCAAAGAAACAGGGATTAAACTGCTTAAAGAAAATATAATGCTCAACAAATTCATAGCTGACATTGTAGAGAGCACCCAGCCGATAGCAAACAACTCCGGAATTACAATATATTTTACACCTTCCAGAGATATCAAAGTAACTGCAGACCGTATGCAGCTTGAAAGAGTTATAAAAAATTTAATCTCAAATGCAATTTCCCATAGTAATACAAAAGACAGAATAGACATAACCACAGGAGAAATTCCGGGCTTTACAACAATTTCCGTTATAGATTACGGACAGGGAATTCCTGCAAAAGAGTTAAAATTAATATTCAATAAGTATTACTCGGCAGCAAAAAAATTCCGTAAAATAGGCACAGGATTGGGCCTATATCTGTCGCAGCAAATTATAAAATCTCATGGCGGAGAAATTACTGTAGAAAGTGAAGAAAATGTCAGAACGGAATTTTGTGTAAAACTTCCGCTATAGACTATGCATCTTGACAAAATATACAAAATCGGAAATAATAAAAATGATGGAAGCATAAGAGGAGTTGAAAAATGTTTAACAGAGAAGCTTTAAGAGTGCCCCCCCCCCGCGAAACTCAATCATAGAGAGGGTTTATAAA
This sequence comes from Candidatus Gastranaerophilales bacterium, assembly GCA_944324295.1. Taxonomy (GTDB): domain Bacteria; phylum Cyanobacteriota; class Vampirovibrionia; order Gastranaerophilales; family Gastranaerophilaceae; genus Stercorousia. Next base: position 5,156 of record CALUVX010000102.1, on the reverse strand, counting down.
ATTGAATCGCGGAATAAATCCGCAATGACAAAAATTGAGGGAAAGACACATACTACCCTTTTAAACAAATATCGTAAAAGTGCATTCACATTAGCTGAAGTTTTAATCACATTAGGTATTATAGGTGTGGTAGCAGCTATGACTATGCCTGCACTAATCGGAAATTATCAAAAGAAAGAAGTTGTAACCAGATTAAAAAAGGCTTACAGCATTGTACAACAGGCAATAAGATTATCAGAACTTGATAACGAAGAAGTTCAATACTGGGAAACAAACTTATCAGGGGATGAGTTTTTTAACAGATATTTTGAAAAATATTTTCAATACACAAACAGATACACATCACAGGAATTATGGGATGTAGCCCCCAGAAAAAATCTTAACGGAGGTGATTACGGTGGAACTACATACGGGATTAGAGATAATAGAAGTTTTCACATAATGCTTATTGACGGAACGCTTATAACCTTAAATCCGGGTTCAACAGGCTGTATATGGGTAGGAATTGATACAAACGGACTTTCAAAGCCTAATCAAATCGGAAAAGATACATTTCTTTTTATATTTTCAAGTGAATACGGATTGCAGCCACTTGGAGGAAAAGGAACAACCGCCCTTGATTCAGGGAATTGGAGTTATGGGGAATACGACAGAGATAAAATTACCGGAACATCCAGTTTGGCCTGTAACAAAAAATCAAATGGATACTGGTGTGCTGCACTTATTATGAATGATGGCTGGGAAATGGCCAAAGATTATCCATGGTAAAAATAACTGGAAATGCTATTTCCCCTGTTCATAGCCAAAAGCTTTAAGGGATTTTTGTTTCTTACGCCAGTCTTTTTCAACCTTTACCTCAAGCCCGAGAAATACTTTCTTTTCTGTAATTTTCTCTAAATCTTCACGGGCCTGCGTACCGATTTTCTTTAAAAGACCTCCGCCCTTGCCTATCAATATCCCTTTTTGACTTTTTGTTTCACAGTAGATTGTTGCATAAATTCTGTCAATATCCTCATTTTCTATGTAACTCTCAATTTTTACAGCAACAGAATGCGGAATCTCATCAGATGTATTCAAAAGTATTTTTTCTCTTATTATTTCCTCTGTAACATCCCGCATAGATTCTTCCGTTACAACATCTTCGGGGTATAACAAATCCCCCTCAGGAAGATTTTTATATATATTTTTTAAAAGTGTATCAATATTCCGGCCTGTTTTGGCAGAAATTTTTACAACAGGATAATTTTTTTTGAATAATAATTTATAAGTTAAAAGGTTTTCTTCAACTTTACTCATATTTTTAAGTTTATCAACTTTGTTCATAACAATAATAACAGGAATTTCAGTCTGCAAAATATTCTGTGCAATCCATTTATCACCCTTTCCTGCAGGCTCGGAACCATCAACAAGAAAAAGAATTAAATCCGCATCCGGAACTGCAACTTTTGCTTCATCAAGAAGAAATTCTCCAAGTTTATTCAACGGCTTGTGAACTCCCGGAGTATCTATAAAAACAATCTGCCCTTCATTTGTCGTATAAATCCCCTTAATTCTTTTACGTGTAGTTTGTGCTTTATCAGTCGCTATAACAATTTTCTGTCCTAATATTTGATTTAAAAGAGTAGATTTACCAACATTCGGCCTTCCGATAATACTTGTGAATCCGCTTTTCATATGATATAATTCCTGCATTTTATGTTATAATTTGTTCATAAATTGTAACATAAAAGAACAATTTTTTAACAAAGTGGCAAAAAATTTTCTCTCAAAGTATTATATATATGTATAAGGGAAAAATTTAACGGTAGAAAATGGTTTTGAAAAAACGCAATATAATCGGTATAGCATTACTGGCCGCTCTTGCAATCACACCAGTTTCAGGGACTTATGCAGACAGCGGGAATAACCTTGTACAGCTCGATTTAAAAAGAGCTTCAAATAATTCGGTTAATGTTACGCTCTATACCTCTAATAACTATAACGATAACGTTTTTGTCAGAAAAAAATCAGATAACAAATATGTTATTCTTATTCCAAAAGTCCAAAGTTCAGGTTTTAGCAGTTCAAATTTGAATGGTGTGCGTGATCTGGTATCGGATGTTAATGTAAAAAACGTTAATGATACAAGCGGCGGTTATACAAAAGTTACACTTATAACCACAAAACCGCTTGATATTAAAACGTCAACCCAAAAAAGTGCTCCTATTACCGAAGAACAAAAAGAATATAAAACATTGATTGCTCAGGCAAATGCGGTAAAAAATAATATAGGCAAATTACCAGAACAGCCTAAAAAACAAACTGCACCAAAAACAGAAATAACTGTGAATAAAGCTTCTTCTGTTCAGCCGGCTAAAGCAGACAAAAATGAAAAAATAGCAGTTCAGAAAAAAGAATCTGCGAAATCTGCTCCCCAAAAAGATAACTTAAAAGAAACCAAAATAGCATCTGCTCAAAAATCACAAGCTCCGGAAATTAAACTTACCGAAGTAACACCTTCAAACACAATAAACGCAGAAAGACAGAGCAGACGCGAACAGTTATCACAGCTTATCCAGGAAGTAAAACAGGAAAAACAAGCCCAACAGGCTCCGCAGACTGCTCTTATTCAGGAAACAGAAAATAACCCGGCCGGTAATGTTTTTTCAGAACCCGTCAAAGATATAAAAGAAATGCCGAAAATAAATCAGCCGGCTGCTTTTCAAAAAATTAAACATATTGCTAAAAAAACGGCAAAAACTGCAGGATATACAATTCTCTCCTTACTCGGTCTTATTATAATATCTAATTTATTAAACGCTTTATTTAATAAAACTAAAGCCGGTAAAAAATCTTTTACGGAGGGTCTTGCACAACGCACTCCTATTATCAACTCCGTAAAATACAACAATATTGTAAATAATGATGAACTATCATGGCAGGAAAAATATCAGCGCTATCTTGATGCATCTGCCAAACCGGTTCCGAGAGCTAACAATAAAGGAACATATACATTTATTAAAACACCTGCCGAACCTGTTTCAAATCCTATCGAAGAAAAACGAAAAGAACTTGAAAAAATGGTTTCTGATGTTACAGAACATTCAACAAGCAATATTAATATAGAACCTGAAATTGTCGAAGTACAAAGTGAAGATGATGCAATTCAAAAAACAATTAAACTTAAAGCCTTCGATAATCATAGAAATTCTCTCGACATGACAAACCGAGACAGTATAAAAAGCAGATTTAAAAAATACGAAAATGAAATTCCGCTACATGAGCAAAAAACTGTTACGTTAGGGGATTCTATACTTCACGCAAACCCAAGAAGACTGAAAGATGCTAATCTTAAAGTATCAGATGTTACAAGAGGTACACGTATGAAATTTAAACCTTCGGAATATATTATGTCATCTGTAGATGAGTTCTTCTCTATCGTAGATAAAGAGCAGGCCGTAAAAAATGAAGCCAAACAACTACTCACTCCGCAGGTAAATAATATTCAAACAGCCGCTGCAAAAAATATGTCAATTAGACAGACAAATCCGATAACCAAACTCCGTAATGAAAGTAAAAATTCATATATAAACGGTCTAATCGTCAAATCCGGTTATAATATAGATGAAAATAAGGGCTTCTATATCGTAAATCTTGACGGTAAATCAGCATTAGTCGGAAAAGTTAACGATGAAGTATTTGTGCTTAAAAAATTCGCAAATAATGTAACAAATCCGATTCAGGTAAGACATGACAATGCAAATGTTTATATGGTAAAAGCAGATGGTTTTAAATCACTTGTTGAAGTAAATGATGATAAAATGGGTGTCTTGATTGAATTGTAACGGGTAAAACAGAGTGAGAGCATTTATTAAAACTGTATTTTGCTTAATACTTTTTTGCAGTCTTTTTTTATGTGGATGTACTAAAAAAGAACAGAATATAACTCTTGAATTTGCCAGCTGGGGTTCTAAATCCGAAACAGATATTTTAAAACCGCTTTTATCAGAATTTGAGCAAGAAAACCCGGATATAAAAATAGAATTTATGCATATTCCGCAGAATTATTTTCAAAAAATACATCTACTGTTTGCATCTAATACCGCTCCGGATGTAATTTTTATAAACAACTTGTATCTGCCTGTTTATGCAAATGCCGGACTTCTTGAAGAATTAGAACCACCAAATGGCTATTATCCGCAGTCTCTTGAAGCATTAAGCTGGAAAGGAAAACTTTACGCAATCCCGAGAGATGTATCAAACCTGGTAATTTATTACAACAAAGATATGTTTAAAGAAAAGCATATTCCATACCCCGATAAAAATTGGACCTTTAATGAGTTTTTAGCGGCAGCACAAAAATTAACCGACCAAAATACATTCGGAATAAGTTTTTAAGATGATCCGCTTTTCTACCTTCCGTATTTGATGAGTAACGGCGGGGGGATTTTACCTGATGAAATCAACAAACAAAATAGCCGTGAGGCAATACAATTTTATGCAGATTTGCGAAAGAAGCACCAGGTTGCCCCTTTAAAATCAGAAAGTGCCAGCGCAACCATGGCACAAATGTTTTTACAGCAACGTCTCGGAATGTATTTGTCCGGCCGCTGGATGGTACCAAAATTAAGAGAAGAAGCGGATTTCAATTGGGATATTGCATCGTTTCCAAGAGGAAGTGAAGGCAGCATAGTTCAACTTGATGCATCCGGCTGGGCTATTGCAAAATCTTCAAGCCACAAAGATGAAGCAAAAAAACTCATAGAATTCTTATCTTCAAAAGAAAGCAGCGAAAAATTTGCGCAAAGCGGACTAATTGTTCCTGCAAGAGAAGATGCGGCAAATTCAAAATATTTTCTTGACGGTAAAAAACCTGAAAATACAAAAATATTTTTGGACACCATAAAAACATCAAAACCGACACCCGTAACAATTGATTACAGAGAAATTACCGACAAATTAAAAAAAGATACGGAAAAAATTTTTAATTAAACATAAAAAATATTATTAGTATCATCTTCTCTTAAAGAGAAGATGATACGAGGGCAAAAGGATCGGAAGACAGGAGGGCAAGCTAATATCTGTGCGCAAAGCGCACGAAATATTTTCAACAATTACTGCTTAACGAAACAACAACAGAACGAGTGCTGTTTGAGCGGTAAAATGAGATCCTGAAA
>CALUVX010000101.1 GCA_944324295.1 Candidatus Gastranaerophilales bacterium | reverse complement strand
AAAAAAGACGGCGGAGATGACGATGTAATTGATGCCGAATATACAAAAGAATAGTGCTACGCACGTAGATATGAATAATCTAAACACCTGAAAAAGACGGACTTTGATAAAGTTCGTCTTTTTATATAACAGTTTCCTTTTTTTAAATTTAATTATGCATATAAAATATACATTAAATAATGTATATTTACCGGTAAGTTAATGATAATATTTATGTAAGCATAAAAAAATCAGAGCAATACTTTGGAGAACTAAAGGTGAGAGTTAATACTGTTAAAATATATAACAAAATAAATGCCGGTATTTCAGCTTTTGAAGCGGCCGATGCAGACAGAAAACTTGTAAGACAAATAGATACAGGCGTAAGAAAATTACACAACATGAGTAAAAAACATCAGGACAAATATAGCCAAATTGCAATGGAAAGCGGACACTACTCAAAAAATCCGGTAAAACGTTTTGTTTCTTATATGAAATCCTGGAACGCTAACAGAAAAAGAATAGCCTCACAAAAATAAAAAAAGGCGGTTAATTAATCGTCTTTTTTATTATCAAAAATACTTGTTTCATTTTTTTCTATATCTTTGTTTATATTATTAAGCTCCTCCTGAAGAGTATTTGCAAGTTCGGTGTCTCCATATTGCTGCGCAAGTGCAATCTGCTGTTGTTTAACATTTTTTGCATTTTTTAAATCCGACAAACTTTCTGCCTGCGGTTTAATTTTAGCCGCCAGAGCCTCCTGTTTTGCATGATAATTTTTGCTTAAAGTTTTCTTTTGCCCGCCTGTTTTTTGAGCTTTTTGTGTTTCTTTGTTTCCTGAAACCCCATCAATTGCCATAATTTTCCTCCTTTCAGTTTATACTGCCAGATAATACAATATATTATCATTTATATCAATATATTGATTATAAAGTCATTATATTCACTTATTTAAAAATTGTCAAGATTATATAATTTTTGAATGAAAGATGATATTAAATATAAATTAGGTCGCAATATAAAAATAGAAAGAATACGAAAAGATATAACTCAGGAAGAATTTGCAGAAAAAATAGATATGAGTTTGAGTTATATCAGCAAATTGGAGCAAGGATTGACTTCCCCCACAGCTTTAGCACTTTTCAAAATGTCGAAAGTGCTGGACATTCCTATGGAAGAATTTTTTAAAGGTATTGATATAATATAAAAAATACGATTTGAAACCGTATTTAAAGTATAATATAATTTTTCAAAATTTCATCCTGAAATGATTTTGGCAGTTTATTAAATTCCTGAACATCAATTAAAAATGGAATATTACTTTCTGACAGCAAATTTTTAAACTCCGAAAGGCATGCATCCTTTGAATGAAAATCTTTAACAACCAAATCCAGGTCGCTTCCAGGGTGAGCATCTCCGTTCAGCCTGCTGCCATAAGCCCAGATTTCAGCATTAGGACAGTAATCCGCAATAATATCTTTCAAAAGTTTTAGATGTTCCGGTTTTATATAAAGTTTACCCATTTTCAATAACTTCTTTCAAATGTCTAACATCCATCAAAAAATCATCAATTAAGAGTAACGTTTCTTCTGCAAATGCTTTTCCGTAATCTTGAGCCGTATTATTTCTATTATCTCTGTATTTAAACCAGCGGTTTATCTCATCTTCATTTAACAGTGAATGTTTGAAAGCCTCTCTGAACAAATCTTTAAAAGTTAGTTCATCAACGGATTTTTTACTTGCAAAATACGGTGTTAATCTTTTTCTTAACAATTTTCCGCATTGCTCAAGTGTCATTTCAAAACTTTTTACAAGAGAATTCCTATACATTTCATAGTCAATTGTATCTTCTTGTACCGACTTAATACAGGTATAGGATTTTTCTAGTGTAGCTATGCATTTTTCAAGATATTCCGTATTAAGCATAAACCCCTCCTTGAAATCTGTCTAAATTATTTACAACAGGTATTCTCTTTGAAGTTACACAGATTTCGTCCTCCCTAAGGGGAGGACATATACTTATATTTTTGCCAGCTGCAAATAATAATCATTTGCTCTTTCAAACTTGTGAGCAGCATTAAACAATCTGCTTTCCTGCAATTGCGGAGCAAGAATTTGTAAACCTATCGGCATTCCATCCTTATCAAAACCTGCCGGAACACTCAATCCCGGAATTCCCGCAAGGTTAGCGGAAATTGTTGCAATGTCGGTTAAATACATCGCAAGAGGATCAGATGCTTTTGCACCAAGATCAAAAGCCGTATTAGGACATGTCGGTGATATCAGTATATCAACCTTTTTGAATGCTTCTTCAAAATCCTGAGTTACCAAAGCTCTCATCTGCTGTGCTTTTTTATAGTATGCATCATAGTAACCTGATGATAACGCATAAGTTCCGAGCATTATACGGCGTTTTACTTCAGGGCCGAAACCTTCTGCTCTTGTTTTTGTATACATTTCCAGAAGATTTTTTGCATCAGGAGTTCTGTAACCGTATTTTACTCCGTCAAATCTTGCAAGGTTTGATGAGCATTCGGCAGTCGCTAAGATGTAATAAATTCCAATTGAATATTTCAATTTAGGCAATGAAATTTCAACTATTTCACAGCCCAATTTTTTATAATCTTCGATAGCTTTTTCAATAGCTTTTTGAACATCTTCTGACAAACCTTCCGACATAAGTTCTTTTATAACACCAACTTTCAAACCCTTAATATCATCATTAAGGTGTGCGCTGTAATGTTCTATAGGGAGATTTAAAGATGTAGAATCTTTCGGGTCATGTCCAGAAATAACTTCAAGAAGGTTTGCAGCATCCTCTACCGTTCTTGCAAAAGGGCCTATCTGGTCCAAAGATGAAGCAAAAGCAATCAAACCATATCTTGAAACACGTCCATAAGTCGGTTTCATACCTACAATACCACAAAAAGATGCCGGTAATCTGATTGAACCGCCCGTATCAGAACCGAGTGCGAGTGTTGCCTCACAAGCCGCAACAGAAGCAGCAGAACCGCCAGATGAACCTCCAGGAACTTTATTTAAATTCCAGGGGTTATGAACTTTTTTAAATGCAGAGTTTTCATTTGAAGAACCCATTGCAAATTCATCAAGGTTAGCTTTTCCAACAATTGGAACAAGGTTATTCAACAATTTTTCACTGATTGTTGCATTAAAAGGAGATACAAAATTTTCCAAAATCTTTGAAGATGCAGTTGTTTTTGATCCTTTTAAATTCATATTATCTTTCAAAGCAAGCGGAATACCGGCTAATAGGGGTAATTCTTCTCCTTTAGCTATTTTTTCATCAACTTTTTTGGCTGTATCAAGAGCAATTTCTTTAGTCAAAGAATTAAAAGCCCCCAATTTTCCATCAAGTTCTTCAATCCGTTCAAATGCCGCATTTGTCAACTCTGTGGCAGAAATTTCTTTATTTTTTAAAGCTTTGCTTTGTTCAACTGCTGATTTTTTTAAAAGCTCGTTCATAATATCTCCTTAAAGCTATTCATTATATTATAGAAAAATTTTAAGACAAAAATAATAGTTTAGCAAGTTAGAGACTTTTTATTTTTTTATTTATCTCTGAATGAATGCGATTGGCACGATAAAGGTAATTTGTCAGTTTTTCATAATTTGCTTTTGTTTCGCCATAAGGTACTTTCATAGCAATAAGTTCATCAACATTTTCATTAATACTGGTCAAAGTATCAAGCGAATCGCTTAAATCAAGTATTGATTTAACTTTCTTTGACATACGTGCGATAATTTTTCTTGACACAAATCTTGCCAAACGATGTATTGGAGACAACTTAGGTTTCGGTTTTTTAGCAATTATGGCATCTGTTATTTTTTCTGCCATATTTCTTTTGGAATACTGCTCTTTCAAATCCGCAAGCTCATTTTCAATCTGTTTTGCCTGAATTTTCAAATCCATAACATCAAGAAGCTTGCCCAAAAGTTCGGCACCTTTAATTTTATTATTTAAGTTATCCAGAGCTTCTTCTTTTTCAGCAATCAAACATTCCAGCTTCAATGTTTTATCATCCAAATCTTTAAACGAATTATCATTTAAAATATTCAAATCATAATCATTTAGTCTTTTAAAATTGTTTTGAAACAGATTATTGTTCATTTTATTTTACCTAAAACCCGTAAATAATTTTTTTTTTTTTTTTATACCGAATATCAAAATGCTTGCTGATAGCAGTCAGAGCAGCTTCCTTATTCTATTGTGTAAACCTTTTTATAGTAAAGCATTGTTCCGATTACCGTCAGGACAATATTAGGCATCCAGGCAGCAAGAAATGGCTGTAAAGTACCGGCTTCACCAAAAGATATTGACAAGGCTCTTATCAGATAATAAGCAAAAATGATTAAAATACTGAATAAAAACCCTCTGTTGTAACGGACTCTCGGAGGCGTAATAGCCAGCGGAACACCAATAAGAACAAGTGCAATTGTTGTCAGCGGCAATGCAAGCTTGTCATAGAGTTCAATATAGAATATATTACGCTGTTTGTCATCTATATGATTATGCCTTATATAATTTATCAGCTTGGTGAAGTTCATTTCTTTAGCAACATTTTTATTGAGTTCTTTAGACATATCAAGCCCGAATTTAACAACAGAACTTTCAAAAAGTGTTGTATTTAAAATTTTACCATCACTGTCCACCGTATAAACAGCTCCTTTTTGAAATTCCCATCCTTCCGGCGAAGTTTTTCCCTCGTCAGCCTGCAATACCTGAATTGTTCCATCTTTGGAAGTATCAAGTACCGTAATATTATGTAAAACTTTATTTTCACAGTAACCAACGTAAAATAATCTCTTGATACTGCCGCCGTCATTAAGTTCTTTGAAAACAAAATTTTGTTTGCCCTCAGGAATATTTTTCTGCCCAAGAGACCAGAGAGCCAAATCTTTTGACTGTTTTGTCATAACAGGAACTATGGTTTCATTGATTACAAAACTGCAAACAGACATTAATAACGCAAAAATAAAAATCGGTTTTGCAATTCTGTTCAGGCCGATACCGCATGCCCGCATTACGGTAATTTCCGATTTCAAACTCAAGCCGTTCAAAGTCATAACCGTTGCAAGAAGAACACCCATAGGAATTGTCATAACAATTACCTGGGGCAGGTTCAGAATAATCATCATTAAAGCAACCTTAAAAGGAATTCCAAATAATGAAATCTGTTTTATTAAGGTTATGAAAGTATCAGATGCAAAAATTATAGATGTAAAAACGCATACACCCATAATAAACATCTCAATAATCTGCTTCAAAATATATTTATCAAGCAGCGTAACTTTCCCAGAAAATTCTTTTTCCCTTACTTCAGTTTCCATACATATAATGATAATTGAAACAAATTTATTAGGCAAATACTAAAATTCAAGCAAAACTTTTAATGTTTCTTTTTCCTTATTTTTTTCAAATGCCTCTATTGCATCATCTGCCTTATATTTTGCAGAAATAAGAGGTGAAAAATCAATTCTTTCAGATTTTAAAAGTCTCAATGCTGCCGGGAATTGTCCGCATCTTGAACCGAGAACAGTAATTTCATCAATTACTATAGGTGCAAGATTAAATTCTTTTGATGCGGCAACAGTGCTTTTTAAAACCAGTACACCGCGCGGCTTTGTAAGAGCCAGAGCTGTTTCAAAGCCGGAGATTGAACCAGTTGCTTCCACTACAACATCATAAATTTTTTCAACTTTCAAATCGTTAAGCAGTTTTGTTTCAACTCCTTGAGCATGCGCAATATCCAGTTTGTTTTGGTGTTTTCCGACAAGAGTTACGTCTATATTTTGGGCATTTAGTGTCAACGCTGTTATAAGCCCGAGCTTACCGTCCCCGAGAACAATAACTTTTTCAAACGGTTTTATATGTAATTGTTCTGTAATTTCACAAGCAGCAGCAAGCGGTTCAACAAAAACAGCCTGCTCATCAGGTACATTATCAGGAACTTCAAAAAGCGTTTCCAAAGGCATTGTAAAATATTGTGCAAACACGCCGTCTTTTCTCCAAATGCCCAACGTATGACGATCCGGACAATGACGGTACAACTTTTCAGCACAATAAGGACAATCAGGCTTTTTACAACCATAGCTTATTTCTGCAACCACACGTTTACCCAAAAGGGATTGATCTTCATCATTTATTTCTTCAACAACCCCAACGGCTTCATGACCCAATATACCCTTGTAGCCCATATAACCCTTTGTAATTTCGTAATCTGTGTTACAAATTCCGGCAAGTGTTACCCGTACCAGAGCCTCGCCTTTTTGTGGAACAGGTTTTTTATAATCATTGACTAATTTTAATCCTTCATCAAATACTACAGCTTTCATTATTTATCCTCGTTTTAATCTACACTAATTCACCTTTAAGGTACCAGGTTTTAGCACCTGTTATTTTTACATTGACAAACTGACCTGTCAAATCTTCATTGCAAGGTATATGAACTGTTTTAAAGTTTCTCGTTTTTCCGGAATTAATCATTCGACCTTTGTGTTCATAAAAACTTTCAACAAGAACTTCCATTTCGCGGCCGACATATTTAAGATTGGATTTCAGACAGTTTTCCTGAATTTTTTTATTTAATCTTTGAAATCTTTCACTTTTTATATCTTCAGGAATATATTTGTCAACCCATTTTGCCGCAACTGTTTTTTCGCGGGGTGAATATGCCGCAACATTACAGTAATCAAGTTCAAACTCATCAATTGCCGTCAGAGTTTCTTCAAACTGTTCTTCCGTTTCACCCGGAAAACCTGCTATAAAATCGCTTGTAATTGTTACATCGGGTACCATTTTACGGACTTTTTCAACAATTTTCGCATAAGTTTCTCTGTCATAGCGTCTGTTCATGGCCTTTAAAACTTCCGAGTTACCGGATTGCATAGGAATATGGAAGTATTCACAAACCTTATCAAGTTCTACTGCCGTTTCAATAAGTTCATCAGTTATATCTGTCGGATATGAGGTTACAAAACGAATTCTAAAATACCCGTCAAGTGTATTCAAATCTTTCAAAAGCTGTGCAAGACGGTAATTTTGCAGCTCCGGTTTATCCGCTTGTTTTGAGGGGAAATCTTTACCATAACTGTCAACATTCTGCCCAAGAAGTGTAATTTCTTTAAAACCCTTATTTAAAGCATCTTTTGCCTCCTTAATAATTGTCTCAGGCAATCTTGAACGCTCCCGTCCTCTCGTGTAAGGAACAATACAATATGTACAGAAATTATTACAGCCTTCGGTTATAGGAATCCATGCATTTACACCTTTTACTCTTTGAATATTATATTCTTTTGCAAGATTATCCTCTGTGGCGTTGGTTTCTGTGCATTCACAAACCCTTTCGCCATTATTAATCCTTTTTATTATTTCCGGAAGCGAATATATTTTATGTGTTCCTAGGACAAAATCAACATAAGGAGCCCTCGAAAAAACTTTATTTGCTTTCTGCTGTGCAACACACCCGCAGATGCCTATTTTTATATTTTTACCTTCCTGCTTCCATTTGCCCCATACTCCAAGCTGGCTGAAGGCCTTGTCCTCGCTTAATTGCCTTATAGAACAAGTATTAACCATCAACAAATCAGCTTTTTCAGGCTCTTTTGTTTCTTCATATCCCAAATAAGACAGCATGCCAAGCATTCTTTCCGTATCAGATTTATTCATTTGACAGCCCATAGTCTCAATATATACGTATTTCATCTTTTTATTCCCGCTATTTATAATTTTCAATATGTAAATTATAATACAAAAATAGTTAATATACTTGACTTTTAAAGAATCTAATATTATTGTTTAAGTAAATGGCTGAAAGGTGTTTATTATATGGGATTATACAAAAAAAATGTTCTTATGCTTCTGCATGAAAGAACAGAGAAATACGCTGATAAAGTTGCTCTGGGGATGAAGACTCAATACGGCTGGAAAGAATTTACTTACAGAGGAGTAGGACTTCTGTCAAGAAAACTGGCTTACTACCTTTTAAAGGAACTTAACGTAAAAAAGGTAGACAAACTTGCGATACTATCAGAATCAAAACCTGAATATGGAGCCTGTGTATTTGCATCGGTTATATCAGGTATGGTTACTGTTCCTTTGGATATCAAACTTACAAAATATGAATTAAAATCAATTCTTTCAGATTGCGAGCCTTCTGTTATACTTGTTTCCAAAAATTATATTGAAACAGCAGAATTTTTAAAAGCAGAAGTTCCTTCTATACGGGAAATTCTTGTTATGGACGAACCGGCTTACAATATTAACGAAAAAAGTATTTATCAACTTGAAGATAATTATGACTGCAAATGGAGTTTACGAAGCTCTAAATCTACCGCATTTATTATTTACACCTCAGGAACAACCGGTTGTCCTAAAGGAGTTGAAATAACATTTGATAATATGCTTGCCCAGCTGGAAGATTTACAATACGTCCTGGAACAAATCCTCCCGTACAGACATGTTAATATTTTATCTATTCTGCCGATGAATCATCTTTTTGAAATGACAGTAGGCTTTTCTACTTTCCTGCATTTCGGATTTTCTATATACTACACGCCGAGCCTTAAACCAAAAGATGTTTTAAGTATAATGCGTGAAAAACAGGTTGAATTTATGATTGTAGTACCGGCATTTTTAAAACTGCTGAAAACCGGCATTGAATCAGAACTGAATAATTCACCTAAAATTGTCCAAATATTATTCAAAACAATGTTTGCAATTGCCAAGTATGTTCCTTCAAGCAGAATAAAAAAATTAATGTTTAAAAAAATTCATAAAAAGTTCGGCGGTCATTTTTCCGGCTGTATATCAGGCGGTGCCCCATTAGATATTTCCGTAGGAGAATTTTTTGAAAGAATAGGTATAAAAGTCTATCAAGGCTATGGCTTATCCGAGGTAAGCCCTGTTGCATCAGTTAATTTTGACAGACGCGGTGATATTGCATCTGTCGGGAGGCCGTTGAACAGTTTTCAGGCTAAAATTGATAAGGATACAGGAGAACTGCTTCTTAAAGGGCCGGCTGTTATGAAATGTTATCATAACCAGCCTCAAATGACCGCCGAAGTATTAGAGTCAGACGGCTGGCTTCATACTGGAGATGTCGCAAAAATCAGCAAAGAAGGACATATATATATTACTGGAAGAATTAAAAATATGATTGTACTTTCAGGCGGAAAAAAAGTTTTCCCGGAAGAAGTCGAGAGTGTTCTTGAAAAAAGTCCCTACTTCAGTGAAGTTTGCGTTCTTGGTATCCCACGCCATTTCGGAGCCAAAGACGGAACAGAAGAAATTACCGCAGTTATTGTCCCCTCACCCGATTTGTATAGCACCCATGACAATGAAGCAGTAGAAAAACTGGTAAAAACTGAAGTAAAAAAATTATCATTATATTTGACTGCTTACAAAAGACCTGTTAATATAATAATCAGCAAAGATCCTTTACCACGAACCGCAACTAAAAAAGTAAAACGCAAAGAGGTAAAAGAACTTTTAACAAAATAGATTACAAAATACGGAGACATCATGAAGCAAAAAATATTACTACTTATCGTATTCTTAATAGCAGGAATTCCCGTACTATCTGGTGAAGACATCCAGCCTTTTACGTCCTTTGATACAGAGGAAACACAAGAAATTACGCCCGTAGTGCAACAGGAAACTAAAACTTTGGCTGTTCCTCCAAAATGGACTGATTTTTGCGAAATGGGATATGAAAATGCTGTTTATAAAGACAGCCATGATATATTTAATATTTTCAGCTTTGTGAAATCCGAACGGGTTAAGAAAAACTATTGGGCAGAACGGCGTGTAAGTTTTGAAAGTTATTTAAAAAGCTGTAATGCATTGGATGATGCTGCCAAAGCTACATGTTACGAAGCTCTTAAAAAATCTGAAGAACAAAAAAATGATTTGTATAAACTTAAAAGAAAACAGCTTTTATATGAAAATAATATTGAGCTTAACAGAAGATAGGTTTAATTTTTAAGCGGCAGCAGCTTCTTCTTTTTCTTTGTCCTTTTTAATGAATAAAAATTCGCCCTTATAAGACGGTGCAGATCCGTTTTTGTCTTTTCCAGCAGCAAGACTTATTATGCTGTTGAATTTTGGAGCGGCATCATTTTTTTGAGTATTGCCAACGCCCTCATTTAGTGCAACAGTAATTTTTCCCTCAACATTCTTTTGAACATTCTGTGCAGCCTGAGAATTTAAATATTGAATTGATTTCAATACATCCTGGCTTAACTGAATTTGCAATCCTGAATTATTCATGGCAACCTGACTTGCAACATTAACATCAATATTACCTTTATACAAATCAATATCCAAAGTCTGTGCTCTGAATGTTGTACCTGCAGATACGGTATTGTACTGGCTGTTTTTTTCAGCTGCACGTTTCAAAATTTCATTTGAAACCTGCTTTAATGTTGTTGTATCAATCCCTAATTTGTATTGTGCATTAAAAAGACCAATTGCCATATCTTTAAATCCCTTTTCTATTTGTTTCCTTATCATTTATATCGGCCATTCAGACCAAAAACTTTAAAATACAAAACAAATTCCGTTACAATACTTTACAATTCAAAAATAAAAAAGCAATTTTTTAAAAATAATATACTTTATATATATACAAGTATATAATTAAGAGAGGTATTATGGGTTTAGATAATACTTTATACACACTTAGTAACATTAATGCACTCATGGGAAGTGCCGTCGGATTTGCCAACGCTAAAAATAACGGGGTATCAACCGGTGATGCACTTATGGACTTTGGCTTTAATGTTATGAACGGTGCTATAAGAAATGAAGCAGCAAGAGATATACAAAGACATACAGGAAGTTATCTCGGTTATGCAGTCAATTCAGCTGCGGGATATGGAAATCCGATTGCAAACGCACAAGGTACAATGGGATTAATCGGTGCATCAATGATTACATCACCATTCGGAATTTTCGGATGCGGATTTAACCCCTATATGACCTCATCAATATATGGCTGCGGACCATTCGGAGGAGGATTTTTCACAGGAGGCTGGGGGCCAGGCTTTATGTTCGGAGGACCGTCATGTTTTGGGGTCAGAGGATTTTGGTGCTAATCAGCAAGTATTAAATTAATCTTATTTAAAACATCATCAAGAATATTCCTGGTGGTGTTTTTGTTTAATAGAATCTGCTGAACAGCAGTATTTACAACTGTATTAATTTCCTTTTGATCTTTCATGGGTATAAAAGACGGTTCAATTTTATTAAGTTGTTTTGCACTTATTACACGGGCTTTTGCTATTAAATCATTTTCATCATAATTTGTATAAAACTCGTCTTTTAAAGTTTCTTTATTAACGGCCAGAATATTTGTCAACTTCGCAAGTTCAAGCTGATTTTCATAATTGGTTAAAAACAACGCAAACTTAACAGCCTCGTCTTTATGCTTTGCTCGTACAGGAATTACAAAGTTCATCAAAGAAAAGTCGTTTTGTTCCAATTTACCCTTGATTTGCGGAGCAACATCAGTATTTTGATAAGTTGAAGGTGCATTTTCTTTAATCATATTAAGGAAATTTGCCCCGGCCTGAAAAAACACTATCTGCTCGGCCATATATTTTTCAAGAGCTTCACGATGAGTTTGGGTAACGGATTCTTTAGGGATTAAGTCCTTTTCGTATAAATTTTTAAAATAATCAAAAACCTCTACAGATGCCTGCGAATTGATATTTAAAGCCGTTACGCCGTATTTATTCAAAATTCTGAGCATTGTATCATTTTCCGTAATATTAGGTAAAAGTATATAAGCCCCAGTTTTTTCCTTTACAACAGGTGCGATTTTCTCCAAATCTTCAAAAGTTTCAGGCATTTTTACACCGGATTTTGAAAGAAGTTTTTTATTGTATATTGTTACTGCAGAAGTTGCATACCAGGGGAGTGAATATAGTTTTCCGTTATATTTAAGAGAATTTATAATATCTTTATTAAACTGTCCTGTAAGACTTTCATCAATTTCATAAAGAGCTCCTCTCTGTGCCAATATTGCAGAAAAATCCGGATTAAGATTAATCAAATCCGGCGGATTATTGCTCAACACAGAAGCCAGAGTACGTTTTTCTCCTTCAGAAAACGGAACATCAACCCATTTAATTTTTATTTGAGGATTTTGAACCTCAAATTCCTGTATAACTTTATTCATATAAGATGAAAAATCACTCATCTGTAAAGTCCAAAAAACGACTTCATTTTCGGAAGATTTATTACTAAACGGAATTGTTATCAGAACCGTAAAAATTATTAATAAAACAAGACAAGCTTTTATAATGTAATTTTTCACTTTTCACTACTCACTTTTCACTGACCATGTTACAATTATACTATGAATA
>CALUVX010000100.1 GCA_944324295.1 Candidatus Gastranaerophilales bacterium | reverse complement strand
CTGGAGCCATGGCCGCCATGATAATACTCAAGATTAACATGACTACCATCATCTCGGCTAAAGTGAAGCCGCGTTTTTTTAATCTTCTTAATTCCCCGAAACTATTGGCAGGAGTGCTTAGAACGCCCCCCCCCCGAGTGGCAAAATGTTTGATACAGGCGCATTTACGCCTATTTTACATACTGAATTTTTCATACTTTACTCCTTGTGTTTATTTTATTATAAAGTATTTTTAAAAATTTTTCAAGACTGTAATTAAATATTAAACTTCGTTAAAAGTTCTGAAATGGGCTTTACAAACTTCTTTTAATCTTTCTTTGCCATATTTTTGAATAAATTCAGATGCCGCAGTTTTTACAAGCCCCGAACATCCTTTCGGAAACTTTATTCCGTAAGTCTGCTCCATAGCCTGCATTTTCTGAACAAAAGCTGCACGTGCAATAACAGATGCGGCCGCAACAGCAATATCGCTTTCAGCCTTACACATTTGTTCCAATCTTATACTGCGTCCATTTTTCATCAACGCTGATTTTATTAAGCCTTCATCCCCAAATTTGTCGGAAAGTGCATATTCACATGTTGAGCTGTTTAAAATATTTTCAATAGCTCTTGCATGCCCCCAGGCAAGAAGTTTGTTTAAATTTTTTATATTTGCGTAAAGTTCATTATATTTTGAATTTGAAATTGCAATTATTGAATGTGGTGCACGCTTTTTTATTTCAACAGAAAGAGACAACATCTTCTTATCGGTAAGTTTTTTGCTGTCTTTTATACCAAGTTCATGAAAGTATTCCGCATTTTTTTCATCAACCAGAACTCCCGCAATCACAAGCGGACCGAAAAAATCGCCTTTCCCGGATTCATCAGTACCGATATGTGAAATAAACTGCTCCTCCATATAATCCCCTCCGATTATCTCATACCCTGTGGAACAGCTAACGGAACAGGTGCCGATACAGGCTTTTGAACAGGTACAGCAGCAGGTTTAGGTGTAACAGGTGTAGGAGCCTGAGCGGGCTGGGGGGAAGGTTGTACCTGTTGTTGAGTTGTAAGCGGTTTTGCAGGCTGTTGTTTTGCCTGTTGTTCTATTTTTTTGACAGATTCAGGCAATTCAGGCTGTTCATTAAGATTCACTTCTTCACTTTTAACAGTTTCTTCCTCCTTGGGCTTCTCTTCTTCTCCCACAACTTTTGTTCCCTTAACACTTCCATAAGGAATTAATTCAACCTGCGGGTAATTAAAATCAGCCTTTCCAAAGGGTTCTGTCGCAACTTTCATAACATCTTTCCAAATTAAGGCAGGAACCGTGCCGCCCTGAATTGATTTATTCATTACGGTATTATCATCATTACCGACCCATACGCCAGCAACTACATTCGGCGTGTAACCCATAAAATATGCATCTTTGTTATCATCCGTAGTACCGGTTTTTCCAGCGGCAGGTTTTCCGATGTTTGCCGCACGCCCAGTACCGTTTGTAATAACCATTTTCATCATAGCGGTCATTTCAGCAGCCGTATTCAAGCTTAACTGGTGTGAAATTTTTGTTTTCGGGGCTTTATAAACAACTTTTCCGCGCGAAGTTTCGACACGTTCAACAGCGTATGGCTGAACAACATAGCCGCCGTTTGCAAACGCACCGTATGCCCTTGTAAATTCAAACAGCTTTACGCCGTTTGAGCCCAGTGCAATTGTATAATCGTATTCTAAAGGCGTTTCTATGCCAAGAACTCTTGCCGTCTGAATAACAGGCCTGATACCAACATCTTTTATCAAACGGGCAGCACAAACATTTGATGAAACCATTAATGCCGTGTATACAGGAATATTGCCTCTGTATTTATTCCCATAATTGTGAGGAGACCACTGGCCGATAGTTATCGGTCTGTCCTCTATAATATCATTCGGGTTAATACCCTTTTCCATTGCAGCAGCATAAACTATAGGCTTAAATGACGAGCCCGGAGGTCTTACTGCCTGTGTAACTCTGTCATACTGGCTCTTTGTATAATCTTTTCCACCGGAATAAACCAGAATTTTTCCGTCAAGCGGGTCAAATGCAAATACAGCAGCCTGATTTTTTTCTCCGCTTAATCCCCAGTTTTTAAGATTTCTCAAAATAGCTTCATTAGCAGCTTTTTGAGCTTTATAATTTAATGTTGTAACAACTTTATACCCGCCTTGAGAAATCTCTGTTTCATCAAAACCGAGTTTTTCAAGCTCTTTCATCACATAATCGCAGAAATACGGAGCTTTATTTGTAGTGTAGTATTGCGGAACTTTAGCAAGATGGACTTTTTCTTCCTTGGCTTTTTCATATTCTTCAGTCGTAATATATCTCATCTTGTACATCCTTGTGAGAACCTGATTACGCCTCTGGACAGCCAAATCCATATTATTAAAAGGATTATAAACAGAAGGAGCTTGCGGCAGACCGGCGATTAATGCAAGTTCAGCCAAATCGCAATCTTTTAAATGCTTGTCAAAATAAATTTGGGCAGCCCCCTCAACTCCGTAAGCACCTGCCCCTAAATATACATTGTTCATATACATTTCAAGAATCTGGTCTTTTGAAATTGTCTTTTCAATTCTTGCAGCAATAAACAACTCTTTTAATTTTCTGTCAAAAGTTCTTTCATTATTCAAAAACAAAACCCTTGCAAGCTGCTGGGTAATTGTACTTGCACCCTGTACAACACGGCCTGCAATAACGTTTTGTATAATAGAACGTCCCAGCCCCATAATGTCATAACCGTGATGACGGTAAAAATTCTTGTCTTCGGTTGCAATCAATGCTTTTTTCAAATTTTCCGGGATATCTTTAAGTTCAATTTTTTCATAAGTATAAGCCGTAAATGTTTTTATAATCTCATCATCGGCAGAATATATCTTTGTAACAATATTCGGCTTAAATTGTTCCAAATTTTCAATAGGCGGAAGCGAAGAAAGATAAAGCTCCAATGATGCAACCCCTGCAAGAGCACACGCACAAAATAATATAAACAGAAATTTAAGGGTTGAAAAAAATCCGCCCTCTTTTTTAGTCTTTTTAGAGATATTTGCTTTCGCCATTTCTTTAGCCGTATAATTTCTTTTTACATAATATTTTGACATGAATGCTCCCTCATCAACTTACATAAGTTTAATATAAAAGTATTTTATTGGCAAATATGATATACTGATTTTATGAATATTCCTGATTTTTTATTCGTAATAATCAACGAAATTCGCTCGTACTTCGTGCCCGAACGTGTTACATACGAGATTACAGGAGAATGCAAAAAATGCGGAAAATGCTGTAATTATATGTACAGTTATGACACATACACCGAAAAAGAATTCAAAATAATGCAATTCATCTTCCCTGCATACAAAAGATTTTATATAAAAGGTAAAGATGACGAAGGAAACCTTATTTTTGCCTGTAAACTAGTAACAAAAGACGGTTTATGTTCAGATTACGCCCACCGTCTGCCTATGTGCCGTAAATACCCTGCAAAACGAATATTTTATCCCGCAAAACTCCACGAAGGCTGCGGCTATAAAGTTAATATAAAAAGTTTTGAAGATTATTTAAGGTAATTATCCCATGACGAACACAAAAACGGAATACATTTGGCATTCTGAACCTATTATATGAGATTCTTCGGGCTATGCCCTCAGAATGACACAATAAATGTCGGGCTAAAGCCCGACCTATATAATTTTGTACTGCCCCGTTTTCATAAAAAGCAGGAATTTACGGGACATATTCCGCAAAATATTAATGCAAAGAATATCATCCCCTCAGACTACTCATCAATAAGTGTAAAATTATCACCAAGTTCTTCTTCTAAAATTTTTACAAATTCAGATGGTTTAATACCTAAAGCTTCTGCAATTTTCCAAAAAGTTACAAATTTACAATTAGTAACTCCATGTTCAATTCTACTTAAATTACCACTATCCAAATCATATTCATTAGCGAATTTATGTGCTGAAAAACCCTTTTCAGAACGTTTTTTCGCTACTACAATACCAAGCATCTTACTTAATTGTAAAGTTTTGTCATCTTTATATTGCATATATACATAATATTTGTTAAGTTTATAAAGGTTCTGTATATATACAGAATGATGTATGTAATATTCTTTTTTATCCGACAAATTGATATAAATTTAAGAAAACATGTTATACCAATTACTTAAACTCAAAAAACTAATCGCAAAGCTTATTACTTGCTGGATTTTTCCGGAAAATCTGAGAAAAAATGCCAGAAATTTTCTCTTTTATTTTTCATTCACTGATTTTATTAAATTTAAAAATCAAAATTTCAAAATTGTTTCACTTGGAACAAACTGCCTGCCAAGAGTTTTTACAACTGCGATAAAATTAAAACCAAGAAAAATTTACGGTGAAAAAACAGGCCCTTTT
>CALUVX010000099.1 GCA_944324295.1 Candidatus Gastranaerophilales bacterium | reverse complement strand
TGAGTCTGTTAAAAAAGCTTATTCAGAGTTAAATCAGGTTTTGTATATGGCACAAAATGACCATGGTATGATTTCTGATTGGAAGTATCGCAAAGCTGATGAACTTGATAAATGGGTTCAGACATATTTTGAACCTTATGTAAAAGTAATTAATTCAGGTAAGTGTCAGTTTAGTAGTAAAAATTGTTTTGGCATTTCTAAGATGTATCGTCTAGGATATAATGTTGCATCAAATAGTGCAAATCCATTAGCTCCTCAATATATAGTTGTTACAGGAGGTGTTCCTTTAGCTTATGCATTCTTCCGTTATGATTGGACTTATGAAAATGTTACGAGGGTTTGAGTATATGTAAAAAATCCGAAGCCTTTTGCATTTATCGGAAAAGATGTTTTTACCTTTGTTCTCGATAGGAGTAAACAAAATCCAATATTTGAACCTTATGGTATGGGAACTTCAAGGAAGGATTTGTTAGCAGATAGAAAAATGTGGGCGGGAGCCTGTAATCCAAATGCTTCAGGTAGCGGATATTGGAACCCGGGAGATGCCTGCAGTGCTGTTATTATGCTGGATGGCTGGAAAATAAAAGAAGATTATCCCTGGTAATTTTTTCATGAGATTTACCGGAGCTTGAAATTAACTTTTATTTCTAATATAATTCAGTTATGATTATGAAAACTGTTAAACTGAGAGACTTTGAAATAGGCGGTAATAAACTTACGGTTATTGCAGGCCCTTGTGCGGCAGAAAGCCCTGAAATCCTTGATATTACAGCTAAGGGATTAAAAGAAATTACACAAAAGCTTGGTATAAATTTTGTATTCAAGTCTTCTTTTGACAAGGCAAATCGTTCTTCTATTTATTCATACAGAGGACCGGGACTTGAAAAAGGACTTGAGATGCTTCAGGCTGTTAAGGAAAAATATGATATTCCGATAGTTACGGATATTCATACTCCTGATCAGGCCCTTCCTGTTAGTAAGGTTGCAGATATTTTACAAATACCGGCTTTTTTGTGCAGACAAACGGATTTGCTTGTTGCGGCTGCTAGAACAGGTAAAATTGTAAATATTAAAAAGGGCCAGTTTTTGGCTCCAGAGCAGATGGGTAATCTTGTAAAAAAAGTCGAAGAATGCCATAATAATAAAATTTTGTTGACTGATAGAGGGACTTCTTTCGGGTATAACAATCTGGTGGTTGATTTTAGAGCTGTTCCTATTATGCAGTCTTTTGGTTATCCTGTTGTATTTGATGCTACCCATAGTGTTCAGCTTCCCGGGGCTAACGGTACTTCGTCAGGCGGGGACAGAAGATATGTTCCTGTTCTTGCAAAGGCAGCTATGGCAGCAGGAGCTAATGCCCTATTCTTTGAGGTTCATCCGGATCCTGATAAGGCTCTGTCTGATGGGCCTAATATGATTCCGCTCGACAGGGCTGAAGAATTATTTAAAATTTGCAAAGAAATTTTTGAACTTGTGAGAAAATAATGATTATCAGACAATTTATAGCAGGTCAATTAGAAAACAATATGTATCTTGTTGTAGATGAGAAGGCAAAAAAGGCTGTTCTTATTGATGCTTCTGCTTTAATACCTGAGATTACTGAAACTGTTAAAGAGTTAGGGGTAGACGTTGAATATATTCTTTTAACTCATGGACATTTTGATCATATAATGGGGCTTAATGATTTAAAGAAAGCTTTGAATGCTCAGGCTGTTATTTGTCATGACGACCTTATTATATCTGATAATATAAATGAATTTACACGTCTTTTCGGAGGTTTGTCGGAAAGCGTCCCGCCAACTTATGAAAAGTTTATAAAAGATGGTGATATAATAAATGTTGGTGATTTACAGATAAAAGTTATTCACACTCCCGGACATACAGAGGGCGGAGTTTGCTATTTAATCGGTGATAATTTATTTTCGGGAGATACTCTTTTTAGAGAAAGCGTCGGAAGAACAGATTTGTTTGGCGGAAGTTTTGAAAAGCTTTCTGACAGCGTAAAAAATAAATTGTTTAAACTTGATGAAAAAATAAAAGTTTATCCCGGCCATGGTCCTATGACTACAATTGGTTACGAAAAAAAACATAATGAAATAATATAATCCTTATAGAGGGAAGAAATCGCAAAAGCGGTGGAGGAACTATGAAAGAACAACTGGAAAAAATATATGAATGTGCAACGGAAGATTTGTCTAAAGCTTCGTCAATCGCGGATATTGAAGAAATCAGAGGAAAATATTTGAGCCGTAAAGGTGAATTTAACGAAATAAAGAAAAATTTGAAAAATCTTTCGGATGAAGATAAGAGAATAGTTGGTTCTCTTGCAAATGAAATTACCAAAAAATTGGAAGATTCTTTAAAATTAAAACATGATGAGTTTTATAAAAAAGAATTAAATGAAAAATTAAAGACTGAAAGAATAGATTTTACGCTGCCCGGAAAGTTCACACCGCGTGGTAAAGAACACTTGTTGACTTCTACAACAAATGAAATTGTTCAAATTTTTCAAAGTTTGGGTTTTTCAGTAGTTCCTCAAGAACATTCTCCTGAAGTTGAAACAGAATATTATAACTTTGATGCATTGAATGTTCCCAAAGATCACCCTGCACGTGATGTTCAGGATACTTTTTATACAGAAATTGCATCTAATGTTGTTTTAAGAAGCCAGACATCAGGTGCTCAAATTCATGCTATGGAAGGTAAAAATCCTCCGATAAGAGTTGTTGCTCCCGGTAGAGTTTACAGGAATGAAAATATTAATGCCCGTAAAAATAACTTTTTCCACCAGATAGAAGGGCTTTATGTAGATAAAGATATAACTTTCGGTGATTTGAAGGGTGTTTTAAACGAATTTATCAGAATATATTTTGGAACAAGCCGTCCGACACGTTTCAGAAACAGCTTTTTCCCATTTACGGAACCTTCTGCAGAAGTTGCTGTTCAGTGTATTATGTGTGAGGGTAAGGGCTGCAGAACATGCTCCGGTACAGGCTGGCTTGAAATTCTCGGCTGCGGGATGGTTGACCCGAATGTATTAAGGGGTGTCGGCATTGACCCTGATGTATATTCCGGTTTTGCTTTCGGTATGGGAGTTGAACGTCTGGCAATGCTGAAATATGCGGTCGATGATATAAGACTTTTCTTCAATAATGACGAAAGGTTTTTGAAACAGTTTTAAGAAAAGAGGCTAATGCCTCTTTTTTAATAGTCCATTTCCCAGCCGTTTTCAATTATACGTGCGGCACAACCGTAACCTACTGATGTACCTACTGGGTATGCATTTTTATTAATCGGTTGTCCTGGTGTCCCACATGCTGATGAATCATTTCTCCAATAATTACTATTTTTTAAAATATCATTATAATAAGGGGCCCACCAGAGACTCCAGTCTTTGCCTGCATATGGATAAAGTTTTCCATCGCATGAAAGAGCAAATCTGAATAAATCTCGCCCCACAGTGTTTGGTTTACTAGGCCCATTTACATCTATCATAAAACTATCTGCAGTCCTGCAAAACATGTTGCCGCCTTGTTCTTTTATCTTTTTTATATATCTTTCTTCTTTATCCTTAGAACCATTATATCCTCTAGTATCAAATGCTACTCGAAGTAGTAATGTGCCATCTGCAAATCTTACCATGTATGTTCCAGCTGATGTTTGTGTGGAACAGCTTTTTTTTGATAAATCGCAGTAAGATATATTATTATTCTTGTTAAGTTTAATAAGTTCACTACCGGGAAAATATTTTAAAAAATCATTGAAAAATGGCATGCATTTTTGATTTGTTGCTTCTGTATTATTGAGACTACAGTAATTAGAATCAGGAATACTATTCCAAAGTGATGTATCCAGTAAAGAATCTACTACGTCATCTGCTTTCATTCTTTGGAATCCTTGTTCAAACATTGAAACAGATTTTTTTAATTTTGTAACCAAAACTTTTTTTTGATAATTGGCAATTAATGCTGGCATTGTCATGGCTGCAACTATACCAATAATCCCGAGAGTAATTAATACTTCTGCAAGTGTAAATCCGTTTTTCATATATCCTCCTGTTATACATCAATAATTTGCTTCTTATTTATTGTAACACATTATCTATATTGATGCAATACATTATTTTTAGCCTGTAACACAGGTTTAATAAAATATGATATATGGAGTTTAATATTTATATGAAAAAAATGTTTGGTAAAAGATTGAGAGAATTACGTACCGCAAAAATGCTCACTCAGGAAACTGTTGCGGAATTGATTGATATTAAACCGGAAAATTATTCACGAATTGAAAACGGGTTGTCCTTTCCAAAGCCTGAAAATATAGTGAAAATAAGTAAAGTTTTAGGTGTAGAGGTTGCAGAGTTGTTCCAGTTTTCTCATCTTAATGATTATGACAAAATTTTAGAGGCAATTATAAATAAATTGAAAAACGATAAAGATGCAACCGTAATGACTTATAAATTTTTGAAAAGTATAGGTAAAATTTGATATTATTTTTGTTACCCTGAACTTGTTTCAGGGTCTAAATAACGGAAGCTCGGATTTCAGGAAGGGAGGATGTCAGGCTGGTTTTTGTAGTGTCATTGCGCACCTGTTGCGCAATCTTAAATTAATTAAAGATCGCGGACTAAATCCGCGATGACAGTATGTCTGTATTTTGAATATATTTAGTGTAAACTTGTATAGTAGCCCCTTTTAATGGAACAAGTTTAAAATGACAAAATTTTTGATTGCTTTGACAAGCAAGTCAGGCATGATAATACTGCAAAGCGGCAGACTTTTTATTTTACAACTTTGTTTAAACCGTGCGGTTTATCTACATTTCTGCCTAAATCTGTTGCGATTTCTAAGGCCAAAAGCTGTGCCATAACAATAATGCAGAAGGATTTTACGATTTCACTTTCGCATTTTATATCAATATTGAATTTTGTATTTATTTTATCGTTTGAGCAGCCTAAAATACACAAAGGCGGGTTATAATCCTCTTCAATTTTTTTTAAATTTTTTATTGCTGTATAGCTTAATTCTTCTACGGAAATATGTATCATAGCAGGTTTGTTGTTTAAAATCGCAACATGACCATGCATAAACTCTCCTAATATATTTGAATATACATTTATGTAAGATGTCTCTTTTATTTTTAGTGAAGCTTCTTTGGCTAAAGCGTAAGATATACCGTCAGCCGTAATTACTATATTTTTAAACTTGGATAGGAATTTTGCCATTTCTTTTATATCGGAATGAAGCTCATAAGAAGCTCTTATAAATGACGGCAAAGTTTTTAATTCGTTAATGTATGCACTAATATCCATACCTTTGTGTGCAGCATATTTAAGAACCAGCAATGTACAGCATAACATTTGTGTTGTAAGAGATTTTGTTGCCGCAATACTTTTTTCTTCTCCTGCACAACAATCTATTTTAAAATCTGATGCTTCCCAAATAGTTGACCCTTTTTGATTGGTGATGCATAAAGTACGCATTCCAAGTTCTTTTGCCTTTTTTAAGGCAGAATTTGTATCAGAAGTTTCACCTGATTGGGTTATAAAAACGTATAAAAAGTCATTGTCTTTAGGAACGGCTGATTTTAAGAGGAATTCACTTGAGTATATTGCCCCGGCTTCCATTCCTGCAATGTTTCCAAAAAGATCGGCAGCAAACCTTGCGCAGTGATATGATGAACCGCTTGCAACAAGTATAATTTTTTGCACATCGGCAGGAATATCGAAGAGTATATAATTGTTGTCATTTACATGTGTTTGTAAGAGATTTTCAAGTACATCCGCCTGTTCAAATATCTCTGTTTCCATGCTTGGTTTTGGTTTTGAGTTAAATAGCAAGATTCCTCCTAAACTTGACTATATATATTATAAAGAACTTTTCGGATTTTAGTCCTCCCTTTAATGGGAGGACCTTATGTTTAATCCAATATTTCTTTCAATATTTCATTAACTGCTTTCGGGTTAGCTCTGCCTTTGGTCTCTTTCATAACCTGTCCTACAAAGAAACCGAGAAGCTGAACCTTACCGTTTTTGTATGCGGTAACCTGAGCAGGATTTGCATCACATACTTTTTGTGCGATTTCTTTGATTGCTCCGGTATCTGATATCTGGCTCAAGCCTCTTTTTTCAACTATTTCAGAAGCTTTTGTACCATCTTTCATCATATCAACAATTATTTGTTTCCCGATATTATTTGAAATGGTATTTTTTTCAATCAATGAAATTAATTCAACAAGGTTTTCAGGAGTTAATTTTGTGTCCGTAATTTCTGATTTTTCTTCCTTAAGATATGCGGCAATTTCACCCATAATAAAGTTTACTGCGATTTTTGGAGAAGCTCCAAGTTTTAACACTTCATCAAAGAATAAAGCAAGCCCCATTTGTTCAACTATAACGGACGCATCATATTCGCTTAAACCTAAACTCATATAGCGCTCGCGTTTTGCCTGCGGAAGCTCCGGCATTTTCGCTCTGATTTCTTCAACCCATTCTCTTGAAATTTTTAAAGGCATTAAATCGGGTTCCGGGAAATATCTGTAATCATGGGCATCTTCTTTCCCTCTCATAGAACGGGTTTCTCTTGAGTTATCATCCCACAATCTTGTTTCCTGAACAACTTTTCCGCCTTCTTCAACGATTTCAATTTGTCTGTCAATTTCATATTCAATAGCTCTTTGAAGTGCCGAGAAACTGTTTACGTTTTTGATTTCTGCACGGGTTCCAAATTCTTTTGAACCTTTAGGCATTATAGAGATATTTGCATCACATCTCATAGAACCTTCTTCAAGGTTTCCGTCGCAAACACCGATATAGCGTACTATATTTCTTAATTCTTCCATATAATTTCTTGCTTCTTCAGAACTTCTCATATCAGGTTCCGATACGATTTCCAGAAGCGGAGTTCCTGCTCTGTTAAGATCCACTAAAGAGTAGCTGGAACCGGCTAAGCCGTCAGCACCTGCATGGACAAGCTTTCCGGCATCTTCTTCCAAGTGTGCGCGTGTAATACCAATTCTTTTACCTTTGATATTTAAATATCCGTTGACACAAATTGGTTCATCGTATTGAGAAATTTGATAACCTTTGGGAAGGTCAGGATAAAAATATTGTTTTCTGTCAAATTTACATCTTTCAGGAATTTCGCAATTCAGTGCAAGTCCTGTTAAAATTCCCATATTAACTGCTTCTTTATTTAGAACAGGTAATACTCCGGGCATACCGAGTGTAATCGGGCTTGTTTCCGAATTTGGTTCTTTCCCGAATTCACAGCCGTCAGGTGCAAATATTTTTGACTTTGTTTTTAGCTGTGCGTGAACTTCCAAACCTATAACAACTTCATATTTATCTCTTAAGCTTTCCATTTTACTCCTTACGGATAATAATTTGAGATTCTTCGGCTTTTGGTCATTCCGAGCGTTAGCGAAGAATCTCAAATATTACGCCTCAGAATGACAAGGAAATTTTATCTCCTTACTTATAGCTTTATTCTATCATAAACAAAGATTTATAGTAAAGAGATTAATAAGTAATTCTCCAGCCTTCTTCCATAATTCTTGCAGCACAGCCGTCGCCGCTTACGTTTTCCGGAGCATCATATAATTTTTTTTCACCTGCACATAATTCTTCATTTGAACGCCAGTAACTGTCTCCTGATATGCTTCCTGTCATTGCATTAGAGTAATCTCGGCCGTATAGGGGATATAAATGCCCGTTTTGCGCAACTATAAATTTGTATAAGTCCCTTCCATATTGATTTGGTCTGCGTAAACTGTTTACATCTATTGTAACTTCGGCACAAAGATTTTCAATTGTACTTACATTTTGATGTGGTACGGCCTCGCAATTTTTTGGAATAACAAGATACATTACTCCATCTGGTGTCATAAACTTAAATCCGGCAGTAGAACGCCAATCTGTTTGAACACTAAGCTTTGTATTTTTTGGTTTTAATGGCGCAGATTCCAGATCAGGCTGCATTGCCGTTCCGTTTTTTACGGCTTTGATTATCTTTATTGATTTTGTTATTTCTTCATCAAATTTATTATTCCATTCTGCATCGGATGCAGTACCGTCAAATACGCCGGTACATACAATATCAGTGCATTCATATCTGAACATTATATTCTGCATTGCCTGTTCAAATTGACTCAAAGATTTTTGAAGCTGGGTAACATATTCTTTTTCGTGGTAATGCGCAACAATACCGGGCATAGTTAATGCAGCAACTACACCAATAATGGCAATTGTTATCATTACTTCCGAAAAATTAAAAGCTTGTTTCCCCAATTCAGACTCCAATTGTAATATATATTTATTATAACCTATTTTTCAAAATTTTCAAGTAAATCAATAAGTTTCTTGTGCATTTTTACATTGTGTACACGTATGTAGTCAATTTTATTTTCTATTGCAATTGTATTAAGAGCAGTTGTATAGATATCTTTTATTTCATTTGATGCTTCAGACATATCAAGGAGGCTCTTTCGAGAAATTCCAAGCATTACGGGATATCCCAGATGTTTAAATTCAAAGCATCGTTTGATTATTTCAAAGTTGTCTTTTCTGGATTTGCCAAAACCTATGCCCGGATCTGTTATGATTTTTTCAATACCTTTTGAACGAGCAAAATTTATTTTTTTGCGTAAGTTTAAGTAAATTTCTTCTACAACATCTTCATAGTGCGGAGAAATCTGCATGTTTTCAGGAGTTCCTTTTGAATGTTGAATGATTATGGGAACATTATATTTTGCAATAATATTAACCATATTTTCGTCATAATCAAAACCTGATACATCATTTATTATATTTGCACCTGCTTTAATGCATTCTTCTGCAACGATAGAACTTCTAGTGTCAATGCTTACAGGAATTCTATCTTTTGCAAAATCAATAATCGGTAAAAGTTTTTTTAATTGCTCGGAATCAGATACAGGTGAAGAATATGGCTTTGTTGATTCTGCCCCTATATCTATTATATCTGCACCGTCTTTAATCATCTCTAAAAGATGGTTTTTAGCTTTTTCAAAATCGTTATACATTCCGCCGTCAGAAAAGGAATTGTCAGTAAGGTTTAAAATCCCTGCAATTTTACATTTCCTCGGCAACTCTGTTGAAGTAATAAGTTTTTCTCCCAATTCTTTTAACCCGAACGGCTGGAATTTTAATTTCTCCGCGATTTTTTTTATTTGAGAAACAGAAGCAGTGAGAATACAGTCTGAAAATTCTATTTTCCCCGTAATGACTTCTCTGTGGGTTGCACAATCAGCTCCAACAGAAATTGCGGTTTGTTTCAGAATATTTGCCTGAGCGGGCGTTAGAGAATAAATTTTAATGTTTTTATATTCAAATTTGTCAACGGCTTTATGTGTGTAAGATTTATCAAAGCCTATGCGGTTTAATTCTTTTTCTATGTCTGTATTTTTTAATTCTCGCAAAATAAAATCGTGCATAAGCTCAGCTTAGCACGATTTTATTTATTTAACAACTTTTTTTTAATCTTTTAATTGACTTTCAACTGTCTCAGACGTAACCTTTGCAATATCAGATATTCCCGAAACAAGTGTTACAAATCCAAAACCGTATCCCAAAGCACCGGCTCCGGCTTTAAATGCTTTGCTTTCAACAAGCGGTTTAATATATTTCATATTTTTAAACTTTGTGCTCCAGTTAAGAATACTATTTTTTGCCCATTTTGCATTTTCCACAACTTTTGTCCACAGCCCTTTTGACTGATGTGCAACTGTACGGGCAGTTTTTGTTGTTTCTGTAAACCCTTTCATTCCTTTTGATACTTTTGAAGCCGAATCAAATACATCAAAAGATTTTGCGGCACGTGCTCTCGCAGCAGTTGTTGTTGCCGCAATTGCACCGCCTCCCGTTACAACTTTTTTTTCTGCATCTTTATCTCTGTCAGATTTTTTAGTCTCAGGATTTGAAGTAAATGAAATTTTTTCATTTAAAGATATAGCCATTATTCCTTATCCTTTGCTTCATCCTTTTCTTTTAATGCCGTAACACCTGATGCAACACCGCCGGATGCGCCCATAAAGTTAACTGTTGCTTTTTCGTAAGTTGCTTTTTTTACACTTCTGATTTTATTATAAATCTTGTTTACTCCTGTTTTTACAGCATTATAAACTGTAGAAACACCTTTGCCGATAGCTTTGAAAAATCCGACGACAGGTTTGCCCACTTTTGTTTTTGAGAATTTGTTAATTTTAGCAGCCGGCATTTTATAAGCATCTGAAGCTTTAAATTTTGTTTTGATTGTTTTGGCGGTATCTTTTATAAATGTTCTTGTCGCTTTTATCTGTTCTTTCAAACCTTTAACGGCAGAAGATTTGTTTATTTTAGAGAATAATTGAATTGCTTTTTTAGCACCAAAACCTGTAGCCATACCGCCGATTAAACCGGTAGTAACAATGGCTCCGCCTTTTAAAGCAGTTTTTGCAATTTTAGGCATTTTTATTTCATCATCTTCAGCTAACTGTATGAGTTCGTCCTGTTGATCTTCTAATTCACGACGTGCTGATTGGTATTTTCTTTCCTCAATTTGTTCCGGGGTTAATTCTTCTTTTCTGCTTTGTCTGGATGCTCCGAAAGTTAAACCATAATTGTTAGAAATTTTAGGCTGTAATGTTAACATATTTTTCTCCGTTTAAATAGTTTTTTCACATAACCTAACGAGCGTAAAAATTTTTTGTTGCGGGTTTTTACAGGTTTTGTTAATAATTTGTTACAAAAAATTCCGCTTTATGCTGATACATTATTACACATAAAGCTTTATTTGTAAATAAATTTACTTCCCTGATATGAACTTCTGTTAATAAATTCCCTGTCAATTTTATTCAGACAGTCAAATTTTTTCCCGAGCCATTTCGGAGCAATTAGTTCAGAACTGAGTCCGTTTCCGGCAAGTCTGTGAATGGTTGTTCCCTTAGGAAGGTATTCCAAAAAATCACAAACCGTTTGAACGTATTCATCTTCATTCATAAATTCAATACGGCCTTCTCTGTATATTTGTGCGAGCTTTGTACCCTCAAGTGCGCATAGCATGTGAATTTTTACTCCGTCAACTCCTAATCCGGCAAGCTTTTGTGCTGTTTGCATAATTTCATCATGTGTTTCCCACAAACCAAAAATTACATGTACACAAACATTTATACCGGCTTCTTTTGTCTTTTCGTAAGCTTTTAAAAAGCAGTCAAAGTCATGGCCTCTGTTAATCCGTTTTAAAGTTTTGTCATGAATAGACTGCAAACCGTATTCAATCCAGGTGTAATAATCGTCTTTAAAGCCGGATATTAATTTTATTTTATCTGTGTCGATACAGTCAGGGCGTGTACCGATTGAAATTCCAACAATATCTGGATGATTTAGTGCAGAATTATATATTTTTTCCAATTCGTCTACGGGTTTGTAGGTGTTCGAAAAGGCCTGAAAATATGACATAAATTTTTGAGCTTTAAATCTGTTCTTTAATTTTTCAGCCCCTGTTTTAACCTGCTCTTCTATGGATAAAAGATTTGAATGGGCCTGAGAAAAGCTTCCTCCGTCATCACAAAAGATACACCCGCCTGTGGAAATTGTTCCGTCTCTGTTTGGGCATGAAAAACCGGCATCAAGTGTTATTTTATAAACCTTAACGCCGAATTTATTTTTTAAATGAGCGCTGAATTGATTGTAGCGCTTATTGGTATTATTAAACATTTAAAATGCCTTTTAAAGTGTTGAGATGCCAAACAAACTATGATTCTTTATTTTCATCATCATATATAGGATAAACGTAATGTTCTCCGCAGTTTGGACATACAACTTCCTGTTGTTTTCCGTCTTCAACTTTTGCAACTTCAAATAATGTTTTGCATCCTGATTGAACGCATCTTATTGCCCAGCTTGGTCTTATTAATCTTGCCATAAAACTTTCCTCTTAGTTATTTTGTATTACAAGATTATTTTATCATTCTAAGCTGCTTAATGCAAGTCATGAATATTAAATAGATGTTTAATTTACGAGTTATACGGCAGGAGTTAGAATTATTAAACAAACGAAAGGGAAAGATATGAGAAAATCTTTAATTTTTTTGTGTATATTAACAGTTGCATTTATTGCTTTTTTTGATGCCAAAGACAGAATAGAAGAACTTGATGAAGTTGCAGCAAATACACCTTCTCAGGTAGAAATGAAACAGATGATGAATAAACCGCGTGAACAGATTAAAAATCATATTCCGGATGTAAAACCTGCAGAGTCTCAAAACAATCAAAACAATAATATCCAAAATAAGGGTAATTCTGATATTCAAAATCAATTCAACAAAATAGATGAACGCAGAAATACAATACCCCGGCAGACAAATTAAATTCCGTAAATCATATCACCTGAATATGGAATATTTTCCTGTTTGAATTGCTCTTTACTTCCTTCCGGAAGTGTCCTTTCATAGCGCAGAGCACCACCGTTATCATCTTCAATTTTTTTATCTATTGGTCTGATTGCTTTCGGGAAAAATCTGAGTAGAATGTTTTGGGAAGCAGCAGGTGCTACGATTGATTTTGAATAAAGTTTAATCTTTTCAAATTCGGCATTAGCCTGCGCATAATTTTTTGCTGCAAAAATGTTATCGTTTGCACCTAATTTGGCAGAGTAATTATTACTCCACATTACAAGATCATTCACCGTATCTAAAAGTACAATAGAGGTCTCAAGTCTGTAAGGATAAGAAATATCAAATACAGATGATATATTAAGAACTTCCCATACTCCCCGTTTGATTGAGTTTTTATTTGTTACGGCATAACTCGATATAATTAGAACTGACTTGCAGGAGAAAGCGTTTCCTGCTTGTTTTATCGCTGTATAATCAAGTTTGTTTGTGTTTTTGTATTTTTCCAGCATTTCGGAAACTGTTTTTTTTAATTCCTGATTTTGGTTTAGTTTTGCCCTTACCTCATACAAATCAGGAGATTTTATTTTACCCCTTGAATTATTAAAATCTGTAATAATATCATTTGCAATAATCTCTGAAACTTCATCAAAGTTATAATAATTTTCTTTTTGATTCAGCAAATCCGCCGGCAGTACAAGAACATCAAATGTTATTGCTCTGACCGGTGAGATTAAAAGTATTAATATTACAAAACATTTTATTAAAAACTTCATAACAAAATTATATCACAATATCCTTTAGATAAAGGATTATATTTTTTTTTAGGTGTTATAAAATTCAAATATGAATTACGAAGATATGTTAAAATTGGCAGAAGATGTCTCACATAACGCTTACGTGCCATATTCTAAATTTCCCGTAGGAGCTTGTGTTCTCGCGGAAAGCGGTAAAGTTTATACAGGTTGTAATTTTGAAAATTCAAGTTTTGGCATGACTATTTGTGCTGAAAGAAATGCCGTAGGCTCTGCAATTGCTGCAGGAGAGAAAAAAATCAGGGCGGTTGCAATATTTTCACCTAAAATGAAGAATTGTACACCTTGTGGAGCGTGCAGACAGGTTCTGAGTGAATTTCAATCAGAAGAAGGGCTTGATGTAATTCTTCAGGAAGATGAGGGCATCAAGGTTACTCCGCTGAAAGTTCTTTTGCCTGACTGTTTTGAATTATAGCTATGTATTTGTTAGAGCTTATTACAAAGTATATTATGGGGAAAAAATACAAACGTGAGTCAAACTTTGACCCGTTTGCACAGGACGATATTGAAAATTCTGAAGAATGCGAGCATGTTTTTCTCCCCGTTGACAGTACAGGAGAAATTCTTGCGTGTTCAAAATGCGGGTTTGTTGTTAAGAAAGATGATTTAAAAGATGTCAATATTTTTAAAAGATGTATTGACACATAATTATAAATTTATCTATTGCTGAGCATCATTTTTGAAAGAACATTTTTTGCAGCCTGTAATTGTGCGTCGTTGTTGTTTTTGACGTCCTGAATGCTAAATTCTACTTTTATATCAGGGGTAATACCCTTTTGGTTTATATCTGTGCCTTTAGGCGTCAGATATTTGGCAACCGTCAGATTTAGGCCTGTTTCGTTCGGCATGGGAATAATTTTTTGCACCATTCCTTTTCCGTAAGTTTTTGTCCCCAGTAATTTGGCCTTATTGTAATCTTTTAGGGCGCCTGAGAGAATTTCGCTTGCACTGGCAGAATTGCCGTCAACGAGAACAACTGTCGGTTTTTTTACTCCAAATTCTGTATTCTGGGCGTTAATGTCAAATTTATAACCGTTTCTTCCCACTATACTAACAATATTGCTTCCTTCAGGCAGGAACAGGTTTGCGATGAATACTGCATTTGGAAGCAAACCTCCTGTGTTACCACGTAAGTCAAGGATTAAACCTTTTGTATCTTTTGTTTTTTCTAAAGCTTCCAAAAACTCGTTTGGTGTTGTTGAACCTATAAAGCTTGTGATTTGAATATAACCGATATTTTTATCAACAACTGCGCTTTTTACCGTTTTAATTTTAATTTCTTTGCGCATAACTCTTTTTACGAGTTTATCTTTGTTTCTTAAAATTGTAATGTTTACAAAACTGTTTTCCGGCCCTCTTACAAGATTTGCGACTTCCGATAATGCTAAGCCGTTAACCTCTTTCCCGTCAATTGCAAGAATTATGTCGTCAGGTAAAAGATTTGCAAATTGAGCAGGAGTCCCCTCCATAACATTTACTATATGAATTTTCCCTGCTATTGAAGTTATATTTACTCCAATACCTGTAATTTTTGAATTTATGGAGTTATTTTGTTCAAGATATTCTGCACTTGACATATACCTTGAATACGGATCATTAAGGCTTGCGAGCATTGTGTCTATTGCAACTTTTGCATCTTCATCATTTTTTATTTTTCCATGATAATGCTCTTTCCACCTTGCCCATGCCTGATTATTCAATTCGGAGTCAAAGTAATTATCTCTTATAATTTTCCAAGTGCTGTCGAATAATTTTTGTGATGATATATGGTCATGGTCAACCATATCTGGAACTTCGGCCACTTCATAATGGTTTACACCCATAAAGATTTTATTAAGTGCAAAAAGTACCAGGATTAAAAGTATGAATATGATTGCCTGTCTTTTTTTCATACGAATATTTAACACCAAGGAATTTTTATAATCAATATACTTTTTAAGTAGTATACAAGATTAATTGGAATATTTATTTTTTCTTTACAGATCTTCAAATCCCGGTGATGTTGAAGGAAGATTTTTGTAACCTTCGTTGGACATGACTGTTTTCTTGATGTATTTGTTTGAGTAGCCGCCGCGTTCAAATAATTTTTTTAAGGTGTTTTCTCTTACTACAAGCGGATGAAGTTCATCATTGCTCTCTGGATAAAGTTTTGAAATTTCATACCATACGGAGGCTTCCATAGTCCAGGCATAAGTTTCTTCGGCAAGAGAGTTATACTCATCCTGATGCAAGGCTTCATGCGACAATAATGCGGCAAGTGCTCCCGGAGGCGCATCTTTATGGCGCGGGTTTATAAAGATAAACAGCTGTTTGTTCTTTTTCCATCCAAGTGCATCAAAATTTGCATAATCCGGATTTATTGTTCCTAAATCCCTGAATTCTATTTTAACGGCTCTCCCTGAGAGGTTATTTCCTA
>CALUVX010000098.1 GCA_944324295.1 Candidatus Gastranaerophilales bacterium | reverse complement strand
CGAAACACTAAATATAAATAGATTCATTAACCCCAAAAACATATAAACTCCTAAATAATAAACACTAAAAGAGACCATTAGGATGCAGAAAACGACCCACTCAGAAATGAGTGGTTTTTTTTATATTTTGAAAAGTTGTCAGATTAATATGCGGATAGATGTTTATCACGCGGGGAACACACAATCCTCGTATAATAAAAAATTCCTATATCACTCTTTTGAGAGAGTAAAAGATAACCATAACATAATTAACTAATTGATTTTATTACAACCAGATTCCTTGTATGGTTTTCCTCTAAAGGTAAATCATATCGTATTATATCAATAACCTTTGCATTATATTTTTTTAAACTTTTTTGAGCATCTTTAATTTCTTCTTCGGTACGCAGAGATTTGTATGCAATAAAATATCCGTCTTTATTCAATAATGGCAGCGCGTATTCTGTTATTATCTTTAAAGGTGCAACGGCACGAGATGTTATTATATCAAACTTCTCTTTTAAATTTTCGGCTCTGTTACATATTGTATGAAGGTTTTTGATATTTAGTTCTTGTTTTATATTTTCTATTGCGTTAATTTTTTTTCTTATACTGTCCAAAGCATAAACTTCTATATCACTGTATGCAAGTGCGATTGGAACTGATGGGAAGCCTCCTCCTGTTCCGATATCTAACAACTTTAGCGGTGATGTATAAGAGGTGCCGTAATTTTTAAAAAAATATTCTATTGACAAACTGTCAAAAATATGTTTTTCCCACAAAAATTTTTCATCATTTTTGGATATCAGGTTTAATTTTGAATTTTGATTTAAAAATACTTTTATATATTCATTAAAAAATTCTCTATTTTTCATTGTAAGCCCAGTTTATTAATGTCATTTATACGAGTTTCAATTTTTAATATGTTATCTTTTGTAAAGTTATTAACAGCAAGGCTGTGAGCATTTTTATAACAGCTTAGTGCATTTTTATAATCTTTCCTTTTATAATAATAATCACCGAGTGCTACATCAGATGATGCTATATAAAAAGTTTCGTTTAACTCAACAGCGCAAGTCTTTGCTTTTTTCAGATATTGAAGAGTTTTGTCAGGATTACGAGAGGAGTTTATCTCTGCAAGTTTCATTGAAGAAATATACATTCCATCATAGTTTGCGCTCAATTCATCCAGCCTTAAACTTTCCTGCAAATATTTAATAGCAGAATCGGATTTCCCGTTCTCATCATATATTGTTGCAAGATTGGTTAGTGCAGATGAGAGATAGGTATTAATTTTTTGATCCTGTGATGTTTCTACGCATTTTCTGTAATATTTAACAGCATTTTCAATATCACCTTCTTCATCACAGTTAAGTGCATATTTGAAATAAAGCTCACAAAGCACATTTGTATCAATACCAGCTGTTGATTCGGGTAATAGATCCTTAATACTTTGCCCTGTGATAGATGAAAGCAGAAGTTGTGATTTTATTTTTAGATTTAAAGAAATATTGCCGGTCAAAATCTCTTTAAGAATTTTTTTTTTTTTTTCTCGTTTAAAGGTTATATAGTAGATATTTGCTATTTCATACTTGCTTTCGTTAATTTTTTCGGTATCACCGGTAGTTATATAAAAATCTGACGCCAGCTCAAAATATTTCAGAGCATTAAACCAGTCGGACAGTTTTTTGAAATTTTGGGCAAGTTTTGTGTAAATTGTGGGCAAAAAGGTATAAAAATCATCTTCATTGTTCATTGTTAAAGCTTTTTGAAGAATCATAATTACCTTTTTATAGTCAAAATTTTGTTCTTCTTTTTTTGCAAGATTAAGAAGATTTATTAATGATAAATTGTTGATTTCTTCAAATGTTTGTTTATTTTTATCTGAAATATCTACAAAGTTTGTAATGTTTTCCGCAATTTTATTCATAATTTGCGTTTCATCTTCTTCGGAATCAAAAACAAATGATATTTTTCTTATTTGTTCTTCTTTTTCTTGTTTTGTATGCGGAATTTCCTGAGCAATTTTTTGCTCGATGAATTGTACTTCCGGTACCGGTTTTTGCGGAAGTACGGGCCTTTTGGAAATAAAGAGACTATGATATTCAATTTCTTTTCTCATAGTTTGCCTTGATATTAATAAGTCTCTTTCAAAAGGTTTTAACGGAAGTTGTGTTTGGTATAGCTCTGCGCAGCTTTTATGAATTTTTGCGGCTATATTATCTGCAATTGAATTTTCCGCAATTTCTTTGTAATAATCCTGAAGATATATAAGCGACCCTTCACGTGTCAGAACGAGATTGTCCACAAAATATGCTATTTTTTCTGCGTCATATAAATTTAAGGTTTTTAAAAGCTTTACATTAACAGGATGACGCATTATTGTTAAAAATCTTATTAAATGTCCGCTTACCGGATCAACAAGGGAAAGAGCCTCTCGTAGTATAAAGTCGTTAAAAGAAAGAAAACTTTTTGTATATCCTGAAAGAAAGTCCATTAAGTTAAGTTTTCTAATTTGCATAATTTTGATTGAAAGAGTTGTATAGAAAAAATATCCCCTGGAATATTTGTATAATTCATCAGACAAAGGGCCTATCTGTTTAAAATCCTCTGATTTTAAATATTTTTCAAAAATACTTTTTTCTAAAGCACTGATTGAAGTTTTTTCATAATCAATTTTAAAATCATCATGGTCAAATTTTCTTGCAATCAGAATTATTTTCACTTTCCCAGATTTTGCAAGATGAAATAAAAAATCAAGAATTTCTTGTTTATTGTCTTTTATAATTTGTTCAAAAGAATTTATAACTATGACTATAGGTTTTTTAATAGAATCAAAATATGCATTGATTTTTTGTGTGAAATTTTCGGTTCTTGCTTTTGGAATTTGTATTACATTTTGTGCTGTCAATCGTTTAAAGCTGTCAAAAAATTCCAGAAGAATGTCATCTAAAATTGTTGTTTCAAAGCAATTGTATTTTAAAGTTATGACATCTTCGCTTAAAAATGAAAGAGCCTGATTTACAACCATAATTTTTCCGGTTCCCATAAAACCGTTAATAAGCATTAGGGGAGTTTGAGAATTAAAAAATTCAATAATTTTTTCAATTTGGTTAAGGTTGTTTTCAATTAAAAAAGAATTGATCCCGATATCCTGTTTTTGTATTGTTTTTTTGTCAACGGCTTCTTTTATGTATTCCATAAAGCTATATTAATAGATTTTTTAAAATTTTGCAAATCAAAAATTTTTATAGTACAATACTGTTATTACAGATATAAGGGGAAACGAATGGAATTTTTCAGAAAACATCAAAGAGCTATTGTTGCAATAATTGCTGTAACTTTTATTGCTTGGACTGTTGGTTTAATGCTTTTGCCTCTTATCGTTAAATAGGGATATTTCGTGGGTATAATAAGGTTTATAAAAAAAATATTTGCAGTTTTATTAATTTTGCTTATCGGTAATATAAGCCTTGTTGCCGATGCAAACCCGCTCAAAACAATTCAGCAGAAGCAAAAAGTTACGCATGAAAAAATTAAACGCTTGAAAGTTTTGGAGCATCTTGAAAAGAATAAACTTTATAAAAACCAGCAAAAGCTTGAACAGGCTTCAAATACTCTTCAGCAGTCGAGAAATGAGTATGCTTCTTTGAATGCTCAGTTACAACAAATGGAGAGAGACTTGGCTGCTTCTGTTGTTGAATTTAATAAAGCCAATGTTGATATGCGAAAAAGAATCCGCCAGGTTTATAAAAATCAAAGAACCGGTATGTTTGAGCTTATATTAACAGCTAAAGATTTAAATTCACTTCTTGATGTTGTTTACTTTGAAAAAATTATTCTCAAAAAAGATTATGCAAGAATTTTGGCTGTCAGAGCAAAGTCGCAAAGAATTGCGGCAATGAAAAAGAACATTGAAGCCAAGAAAATAGCTCTGGCTCAGTCTATTGATGAAATTAACTCGCAAAAGCAAAATATAAAATCGGCAATCGCTC
The DNA here is from genome assembly GCA_944324295.1 of Candidatus Gastranaerophilales bacterium. GTDB lineage: Bacteria > Cyanobacteriota > Vampirovibrionia > Gastranaerophilales > Gastranaerophilaceae > Stercorousia. The sequence goes on along the minus strand of CALUVX010000098.1, from coordinate 3,975 downwards.
TAAACCAGAGTATGATTAATAAGTATAAGACCGATCGTAAAACGTATGAAAGGGCAGAACGTGAGCTTGCACGGCAATCTGCGAATATTCAAAGTATGATTGCAAGAAACCGCGGTTCATCGACAGTTAAAATTACATCTACCGGTTTTATTAAACCTATAGGCGGAAGAATAACATCGCCTTTCGGCTGGAGAACACATCCCATATTTAACAGCCGAACTTTTCATTCAGGGGTCGATATTGCCGGGCCTAACAGAGGCAGTATAAAAGCTTCAAATTCCGGTAAAGTAATTTATTGCGGCTGGTATGGCGGATACGGTAAGGTTGTTATACTTGATCATGGGGTTGTTAACGGTAAACCTACAACTACTCTATACGCTCATATGTCTTCTATAAGAGTTGCTCAGGGACAATTTGTAAATAAAGGGGATGTCGTAGGTTATGAAGGCACAACAGGTTACAGTACCGGACCTCATGTTCATTTTGAAGTAAGAATTAACGGTAAACCGAACAATCCTCTAAACTACATTTAAACAAAAGGTCAAAATTTTGAAAAAATATCTTTTATCAACAATTTTAATATTATCTTTAACATCAACTTCATCAATGGCTGCTGATGTTATTAAAAGTCCTGAAGATTTGGAAACTCTTTTTAATGAATCTTTTTATGAGTCGCCTACTTCTATAGCAGCTCCAAAAGTTCAGGTAAAAGAGGGCAGTACAATTAATCCTGTCAGGGGGATGCCTTTATTCAAAAAGACTCGTATTAAAGTAACAAATTATCTTCGTGAAAAAAATTACAAAGAAACCATGGAGCAGATTGAAAAGGAGAAAAAACTTCAGGAGCTTGATGAAGCTGAGGAAATAAAGGAATTAAACAAAGAATTAAATATTAAAGTGGAAGAACCTGAGTCTACCCAAAAGGATAAAGAGAATAAAAAGGATGAAATTGAAACCGATGATAATAATAAAACTCTTGAGCTTGAGGGTGGTGTAAAAGAGCATGTCAGAGCAAATGATGTAATACTTGATGCTGACAATATTGATTATGATGACAAAACTATGGATATAACAGCGACTGGTTCTCCGGTTCTTGTGTTCCCGCCTCAAAATGTAACCATTAAGGCGGACAAAATGGTTTACAATAAAGCATCAAATATCTTGAAAGCTTACGGTAAGGTTGAGGTTATAAGGGACGGTAACAGGGTATTTGGCGATTACATGCAGATCAATATGAACGAAGAAGATGCTTTTATGGATAATACAAAAACTAAAGCATCTATGTTAACAGTAACCGCTAAAAAATCTGAAATGAAAGAAGATAAGGTTATCCTTTATGATGGTAAAATGGCTTCAGAAGATTCTTATATATTGAATTTCCATACCAGAATGATTGGTGGTAATAACTTTAATACAATGCTTATAGATGATGAAGACCGGTCTACATTGAGCGGTGAAACAGGACAGACTGCTGTTCATATAAAAGCAAAAGATATTTTTGTAAATGCAAAGCGTGATCATGACGTTATTACATTAAAAAAAGCCAGTATAAATTATGGTGATTTTCACTTGCTTGATTGGCCTTCAATTACAATTCATACAAATAAAAAACATCAATTTTTTGATGCGAACTATCCTGAACTTGGTTCTCGCGGCAGATTAGGTATGTTTGCAGGCCCGGGTTTTGTTTTTGATACACCCTTACAAGGAGGATCAACTCTTAAAGCAATTCCTATTTTAAATAACAAAAGCGGTATAGGTTTTGGAGGCATGCTGAAATATCGTAGTGCAACGAATTATACTGATTTGGCATACGGATCTTCTGCTGATGTATTTGTCTTAAAAGGTAAGCAATACTTTGATGACAGATTATATATGCAGTATGGTGCAAATTCATATATGGATGAATGGTGGTTCGGTTCAAGAATGCCTAAATATACTGCAGAGTTGATTTATCATGATAGGGCTGTTATTCCTTCAACAATAGGTAAAAATTTGGACTTACGTTTTAGACACCGATTTGGCATTGGTTATATGCAGAATAACGATGTAAACAGATACGGGGAACGAATTCCGGCAGCCGATATCGGAACTTTGAGGACTCGTTATATGGCTGAAATTGATCAGTCTTTATATAGATATAGGAATAAGGATAATCTGTTTGACTTTAACTTATCACTTGTAATGCAAGGAAGTGCGGCATTATATGGGACAGGTGATACACAATTTGTCGGAAGAATTGGACCGCGTGTTCATACTCAGTATAAATATTGGATGCAGGATGTCGGGTTCTTTGCATCTGCTTATCAGGACGGAACTCCTATGCAAATGTATGATATGTACAGATACGGTCATGCAAATGTATATATAAGAGAAGCGTTGCGTGTTAATAAATTCCTTACACTTGCATGGTCGGGTTCTCTTACAATGACCGGAGATTCTCCGAATGGCGAAATGTTTCAGGAAAATTCATTCATAATTGCATTGGGCCCTGATGATTTTAAGGTTAATTTTGGTTATGACTGGATTAGAAGACAAACATATTTTTCTTTTATCATTGCAATGGATACAAAGGGTTCTTCTATAGATTTTGATAAAATGGAAATTAAAAATCCTGATAGATTGGCAAGGAGTAACGAAGAAGATGTGGAATTAAAAGTATTTGATTATGGGAATGGTTCTACAGCAAAAGCTCCGGCTAAAAAAATGATGTATGCTGAAGTTATTGATATTGAAGATCCTGATAAGGAACAGATATAGATGAAAAGTTTGAAAAAGTTAAGGGCAGAAATTATAGAGTATGGAAGATTAGCTGGTGTAAAAAATTTTACACCGGGATATTCTGGAAACATTTCTGCGCGTTATGAAGATAAAATATTAATAACTGCCTCCGGTACTTCAAACGGTTATTTAATTGAAGATGATCTTGTTATTATGGATTTTGACGGGAATTTAGTTGATGGTAATAAAAAGCCGTCTTCTGAAAAAATGCTTCATGCGCAATTTTACAAACAAAGGGAAGATGTAAATTATATAATACATGTACATCCGCCTTTTTTAAGTGCCTTTGCCTGCTGTCATATTCCGTTAGAGGAACCTTTAATGGCAGAAAATGTTTTCTATTTCGGACAAATTCCACTAGCACAATACGGCCTTCCGGGTTCTATGGATTTGGTTGAAAAGACTTCAAAATTTTTTGATGAATATAATGCTGTATTGATGGCTAACCATGGTTTTATTGTTGGTGATAAAACAATCCGTGATGCATTTTTAAAGCTTGAGCTTGCGGAAAGTTATGCACAGGTAGTTTGTAATACAAAAATTCTTGGTGGAGCTGTCTGGCTTAATGAAAATCAGGTTAAAGAAATTAATTCTTTGAGAAATTGATTGTGATATAATATTTTTAGTAAAAGAGGATAAAAAAGTGTCAATAATGTTGGAAAATAAACAGGGATTGCTGGCAGGAGACGGTATTTTACCGGTAGAAATGGCTCGTCATGCAAAAGAAAATGGTTTTGAAGTTATTTGTGTGTCCTTTGCTAAGGATAATCTAAGAGAGTTAAAAAAATATTGTTCAAAAGTATATTCATGTCATCCCGGAGAAATTAGTAAAATTGAAAAAATATTTGTTGATGAAGAAATTAAACAGGTAACCTTTCTTGGAAAGGTGCATAAACGTGTTATCTTACAGCTGCATAAGTTTGATGCGCGTGCAATTGAAATATTGAAATCGGTTAAAAGATTGAATGATGATGAGGTTATGCTGTTAATTGTAAAAGAATTTGAAAAACACAACATTACAGTTTTAGACCAGACAATTTTTATCAAAAATTTAATGATACCATCGGGTGTCTTAGGGAAAATAAAACCTACAGAGAAGCAGCTTGAGGATGTTAACTACGGATTTTGGCTTGCTAAAGAAATGGGAAAAGTTGACGTCGGTCAATCTGTTGTAATTAAAGATAAAATGATTAT
>CALUVX010000097.1 GCA_944324295.1 Candidatus Gastranaerophilales bacterium | reverse complement strand
CTTCACCCGCATCATATCTTAATGCCATATAAACCTCTTTCCCTTTTCAGTCTGTATAACTAGTCTTAAAAAAATTATAAAACAAACTGTTTAAAAATGTATAAAATATTAAGTTATTTATTGAAATTCTGATAAAAATAAGATATACTATTAATAAAAAATAGGAAAGTAAAAAAAGAAGAGGAGCAGGATTTATGAAAAATTTTAAATTATTGGAAGTTCGGGGGGGGGGCGTTCTGAGCTAGCAGATGTCAAGAAGGCAGGACGTCAGGCAGGTTATTTAATCGTTATCCTGAACTTGATTCAGGAGCTATTGACTGGAGTTTCAAGAGGTAAGTGCTCTGTCATTGCGTATTTATTGCGCAATCTAAAATTTATTATCAAAAGATTGCGCAACAGGTGCGCGATGACAGAATTCTTTAGTGTCATTCTGAACGACGGATTGACCTCCGTGTTCCAGAATCTCATAAATGGAAGCTTGGAAGATAAGCTGGTAAGAAGATATGATGATAGGCATTTTATTGAAAATTGCTTATCTTCTAATCCTCCTACCCTCTTATCTTCTCCAAATGCAGCCTTTACCTTAGCTGAGGTTTTGATTACGCTGGGCATAATTGGTGTAGTTGCAGCAATGACAATGCCTTCGTTGATTGCTAATTATCAAAAAAAGCAGGTTGCAGCACAATTAAAAAAGGCATATTCAACCTTTGCTCAGGCACTTGTTTTGTCTCAATATGAAAACGGCAATTCTTCCGAATGGAATTTAACAGAGCAGGGCAGTTCTTATGATGATAATTTAAAATATTTTGAAACTTATTGGAAACCATATTTAAAAGTAATAAAAGTTTGCAAAAATATGAAAGAATGTGGTTATGACATTAATGGCTATGCAGAACTAAACAATAAAAATAGTTACCTTTATTATGGACAAGAAAGTAATGTCCCGGGATTTATATATGGGGACGGAACTTATGCTTATATCAGACCTTATAGTTTAGCCCCAGATTATGTTCCAGAGATACAGCTTTTATCTGTTGATACTAACGGACCAAGTAGACCGAATATTATAGGCCGTGATGTTTTTCAATTTGAGATTGATACGTCGAGAGGAGTTATATCTGCTTATGGAAGTAATGAAGATTGTACAAAGGAAAAGATTTATAATTCTAATGATACTCAATATGCTCGAACCTGCGGAGGAAAAATTATGTCTGATGGCTGGGAAATTCTCGATGATTATCCCTGGTAATTCATATAAGTTAAAGTTTTAAATTTAACAATTTTTTCATGCTAAAATTTTATATATGGATTTGTTGGATAGATTAAAAAGCCTTAGTAGAAAACAAAAAGCCTATATCGGAGCCTTTGCCGCTATTGTGGGGCTTTTGGCATGGGCATTTATATCTGCCGGTGTTATTACACATAATTTTAACAGAAGCCAGCTTCAAACCGATCAGGACAGGCAGGAAGCTGTAATTGATGGTATTATTTTAACCGAGACAAAAGATGAAAAAAAATACTGGGAGATTTACGGTGAAACCGGAAATTATGACAGTAAAAACGGTATTGCTATGCTTAATAATGTTATAGGAAATTTTTATGATGATGATAACGAAGTTTCAATGAGTTTTGAATCCTCTAAAGGAACTTATAATGAAAAAAAAGGCCAAATTATTTTGTATGAAAATACATATATTGTATTAAAGGATTTTACGACTTTGAAAGCAAATAAGCTTGTGTGGTCAGGTAAAGATATTCCTATTATTGCAGAAGGAAATGTCAGAATTACAAGAAAAACAGAGCTTCTTGCGACCGCAAGAAAAGTCGAAATCAGTCCTGACTATAATAGATTTAAAATAATTGGTAATGCTGTATCAAAAGTTTATAATGATAAGGAGAATAAGTGAAAAAGTTAGTCTTAATTTTAATAATTGCTTTATTTACGGCCGGTGTTCAGGCATCAGATCTTATTATTGAGTCTAAGACTCAAAGTTATAACGAACAGGACAATAGGCTGAAGTTTGAGGGTAATGTTAATGTTTCAGTGGATGATTTGAGAGTTGTCGGAGAGTCTGCGGATGTTACAATAAATGAAGACCAAAAGCTTGATACTGCAACTTTTTATGATAAACCTTACGCTTATGAAGTGAAGAAAAACAAAAAACGTGAAGTTAAAGCAAATATTTTAAAAATGTCATTGATTACAAAAATTGTAAAGGCTCAAGGTGATACGCAGTCAATAGTTTTTGACGGGAAAGTCCCTATTGTTGTAATAAACGCGGATGAGCAGGAATATGATACTAAAACCGGTATAATGACTGCAACTGGAACCGTTACGATAAAATATAAGGATTTAGATACTTTTTCGGATAAAGCGAAAGTCAGAACAGATAAAAATGGTGATTTAAAAGATATTGAGCTTATCGGAAATGCACGCATAAAGCAGCAAAGTAATGAATCTTTTGCTGACAGATTTATGTATGATACTATTACTAAGGTTTTGGTTGCCACCGGAAATACGACATCAAAAACAATTACCGATGACGGTGCAACTTTGGTATTAAAATCAAATCGTCAGGAGTACGCTCAGGAAAAGAGTATATTTAATGCTTCCGGAAATGTTCGTGTATGGTATCAGGATTACTATGCGGAAGGACCAAAACTTACGTTATATACTAATAAAAAAAAAAAACCAAATGAAGCATATTTTACCGGGCGTTCAAGTATTACACAGGGTGTGAGAACGATTTATGCTGATAAAATTAAAATGACAATGAATCCGAAGAATTTCCATGCTGACGGAAATACAAGAACTGTAATAAAAAATATAGGTTCCGGAGAGAACGGTGAAAGCAGTGAAGGCGGAATAGGATTAGGATTATAAAATTATGAGTGAAAAAGAAAAAGTTAATAAGGCAATAGAGTTATATAACAAAGGCGAGTATCAAAAAGCTATTGATATATTTAGCTCGGTTCTTGAAACATGTCAGGATAATGCAGAATTATATAACAATATTGCGCTTTGTTATGCAAACCTTGGAGACTATGACAAGGCTGAGAAAAATTATCTTAAAGCCCAGAATTTAAACCCGAAATTGCCTCAGGTATATATAAATCTTGCTGATATTTATTACCGCAGAAAAGATATGGGAAGCGGAATTGAACTTGTATCAAGAGGATTAGGTGAAATTCCTGACAATTTGGTATTAAGACATTATCTTGCAAGATTTTATATGGAAGATGCAAGACTTGATTTGGCTATTGATGAGCTTGAATATATTCTTGAAAAACAGCCGGACAATTATGATGTATATTACGATTTGGGCAGAGTTCATTTTGAACTCGGAGATTATGCAAGCGCCATTGAGAATTTTGAAAATGTTCTTGAATACAAGAGTGAAAATCCATGGATTTATTATTATCTCGGGGAAGCGTACGAAGCAAATGACGAGATTGACAAGGCTCTTTCAAATTATTTAAAAGCAATTGCACATAATGATTCATTTTCTCCCGCATATAAAAAAGCCGGAATTCTCTTTTTTGCAAGGGGTGATTATGAGGATGCAATTGAATATTTTGAAGATTATATTAAACTTGATGTGCCAAAGGAAGAAGCTGATAAAATTAATGAACTGATAGAAAGAATAAAGAAAAAACAAAATGAGTAAATACTGGATTGCTTTTTCATCAATAGAAGAGATAGACAGCGCTTTTACTCAGCGGCTGTATAATTATTTTGGGGATATTGAAACTGCTTTTAACGCAAATGATTTATCTGCAATTGACGGTTTAAGCGTTAAAAAAGCAGAGAATTTTTTACGCCTCAGGGATAAGGTTGATGTTGATAAAGTTTTAAATGAAGTTGAAAATCGCGGGATAAGTTACCTGACATTTGATGATGAAAACTATCCTTATATGCTCAAAAATATAGATAACCCGCCATCAGTTCTCTATTATAAAGGGGATTTGCAGAAATGCAATTTGGAAAGAACTCTGGCTGTTGTCGGTTCGCGTAGAGCAACAAGGTATGCAAAAGAAGCTTTAACTAAAATAATCAGTGAACTTGGCGGAACGGATATTTGTATCGTTTCGGGACTTGCAACCGGAATTGATACAACAGCCCATGTTGCAGCATTGGAAAACAATTTAAAAACAATAGGTGTGATTGCCAGCGGATTTGATTATACTTATCCTGCGGCTAATAAAGAGTTGTATAAAAAAATAGAAGATGGTAACGGGGCTGTCGTAACGGAATATTTTCCGACATTTCAGCCTATAAAATTCAGGTTTCCGCAGCGAAACAGAATTGTTTCAGGTCTTTCATACGGAACTCTTGTTGCAGAAGCTTCTTTAAAAAGCGGAGCATTGATTACTGCTAATTTGACACTTGAGCAAGGGCGGGAGTTGATGTGTATTCCGGGACTTATTACAAATCCGAATACTGAAGGGATTTATAAACTTTTGAAAAACGGTGCTTCTCTTGTTACATGTGCTGATGATATTTTAGAGACCCTAGGGTGGGAAGTTAAAATTGAACAGCAGAATTTGTTTGGGCTTCCTGATTTAAGCGATGATGAAAAAATGATATATGAGGCACTGGAAATTGAAGAAAAATGCGTAGATGAACTTCAGGTATTTACAAAATTAAGTATAGATAATTTGCTTATGTACTTGACAACCATGGAGCTTAAAGGCATAATTAAACAAGTCGACGGGGACAGGTATAAGAGAGTTGCTCCTGTTAATTGCTCTTAAATTAAGAGCGGTTAAAGGATAGGTGGTATAAAAAATGGCAAAAACAGCTGAAAAAAAAGAAAAAGCGTTAGTAATAGTTGAGTCTCCTGCAAAATCCAAAACAATAAGAAAGATTTTGGGAGACGGATATCAAATCGAAGCAAGTTACGGGCATGTTAGAAATTTGCCGACTAAGGATCCGTCAACGGAAAATTTGGGATTTGATATCCAAAATCATTTTCAGCCTAAATTTGAAATTATTCCCGGCAAACAGGCAGTTGTGAAAAAATTAAATGATTTAGCTAAAAAAGCAGATAAAATTTATCTCGCATCCGACCCTGACCGCGAAGGAGAAGCAATTGCATGGCATGTAAGACAGATTTTAAAAGTGCCTGATGATAAGATTTTGAGAATTGTATTTAACGAAATTACTCCTAAAGCTGTTAAACACTCTGTTGAAAATCCCAGAGGGATTGATATGGATATGGTTCAGGCACAGCAAACTAGACAAATTCTTGATAAGCTTGTGGGGTATAAATTAAGCCCTGTCCTATGGAAACAAATCGGAAATAGAAACCTTTCTGCGGGCCGTGTGCAATCTGTTGCACTCAGAATGATTTGTGAAAGAGAAGAAGAAATTGAAGCTTTTGTTCCTCAGGAATACTGGTCAATTCATGCAAATCTGGATAAAGACGGAAAAATTTTTGAAGCTGAACTTTCAAAGGTTAAAGGCAAGGCTGTTGAAAAAAATATTAAAAACAGCGAAGAAGCTCAAAAAATTGTCGATTTTCTGTCCAATTATCCTTCAGAATTTGATGTAACAAAGGTTACTAAAAAATCTACAAAACGGAAACCGACTGCACCTTTTATAACTTCTACAATGCAGAGAGCCGCAAGTTCAAAACTCGGTTTTGGTGTTCAAAAAACAATGCAGGTTGCGCAAAAGCTCTATGAAGGTATTGAAATTGACGGCACTCCTGTTGGTTTGATTACTTATATGAGAACGGACAGTGTAAGAGTTTCTGATGATGCACAAAGCATGGCAAAAGATTTTATTTTAGGAAATTACGGGGAAAAATATTACCCTGAAAAACCAAATATTTATGTTAAAGGTAAACAGAATGTTCAGGACGCACACGAGGCTATAAGACCTTCTTATCCTGACAGAACTCCTGAAAGTATAAAAAAATATCTTGATAATGACCAGTATAAATTGTACAAACTTATCTGGGAAAAATTTATGTCATCACAAATGACACCGGCTGATATTGCTAATAAAACAGTTGAGATTACAGCAGGCGACTATACTTTGAAAGCAGGAACAAGCAAGGTTACTTTTGACGGATTTTTGAAGGTTTATAATGATTCAGATGAACAAGACCTGGAGGCAGATGCAAAAATTCCTGACTTGAATGAAGGTGACAAAGTTAAATGTTTGAAAGTTGAACCTAAACAGCATTTTACACAACCTCCCCCAAGATACAACGAAGCTTCTCTTGTAAAAGCTCTGGAAGAATACGGAATTGGACGTCCGTCTACTTATGCAACAATTATTACGGTTATCCAAACCCGTAAATACGTTGAAAAGAAAGATAAAGCTCTGCATCCGACACTCCTTGGCAGAACTGTTTCAAAGCAGCTCGTTCAGCAGTTTGCCGATATCATGGATTACAAATTTACAGCGGGGATGGAAACAAAGCTAGACCAGATTGCTGAGAAAAAAGCTGTATGGAACAATGTTTTACAGGAGTTTTATACTCCGTTTATTGAAGAAGTTAATAAGGCACTTCAGACAGGTGAACGTGTAAAAATAGAAAGTAAAATTAAATGTCCAAATTGCGGGAAACCAATGGTTTTACGAATAGGGAAAAACGGCTCGCAATTTTTGGGCTGTTCGGGGTTCCCTGATTGTAAAACAATGATGTCTTTAAACGCATTATCTGAGGACACGGGGGAAGAACAACCAAATGAGGCTGAACATTGCGAAGAAAAATGCGAGAAATGCGGTTCTGATATGATATTTAAGACGGGGCCGTATGGAAAATATATGGAATGTACAAATGAAAACTGCAAACATAGAAAACCATATAGAAAATCAACAGGTGTAAAGTGCCCGAAATGCGGAGAAGGCACCATTGTTGAGCGGAAATCAAAACGCGGAACAGTATTCTACGGCTGTGATAAATATCCTGACTGTGATTTTGTGCTTTGGAATGAACCTACAGGTGAAATCTGTCCTGAATGCGGAGCGCTTCTTGTTAAAAAGGTATTGAAAAAAGGCGATGTAATTGCATGTTCTAATATAAAATGCCATTACAAGAAAGAAGTTGACGATGCATCTGTTCAGACAGAAAGTCTATGAGTTGAATAAGGAGACAAAAAATGAATCCTGAATTGTATGAACGCTATCTGGCAAAGAAAGCTAAAAAATTAGGAATAACAGTAGAAGAATTAAAAGCACAAGGAACTTCTTCTCCTGTGTCAGAAGAACCTGTAGTTAAGTCTTCTCAACCGCAGGTCGCTGATGTTTCACAGCCGTATGTACCTGAACCGCAGTATGTTCAAAGAACTATTCAGGATCAGCTTGCTTCAGAAAACTCAGAACCGCTGCACAAACCTTATTCCGGAATGCAGGAAGAAACTGTAAAAACGGAAGTCCCGTCATATATTTTCGGCCCTTCAAAAATGCAAGAAACACCTAATTATAACAGCAGTCCGATAAGTGAGTCCGTAAAACCTGAAATTAACGATACAAGAGAAAATAAGTTTGGGCTTATTGGTTATCCTCTCGGACATTCACTTTCAAAAGTTATTCATGAGGCCGGATTTAAAAGTTTAGGAATTGATGCAACTTATGATATTTTGGAAACACCTCAGGATAGTCTTGTTGATAGAATTAAGTGGCTTAAATCAAACGGATACAAGGGCTTTAATGTAACCATTCCTTTGAAACTTCCTGTTTCATTGTTTGTAAATGAGGTCGATAAATATGCGGACCTCGCGCGGGCTGTGAACACTGTTTATATTGACGCTGATAAATCTTTAAAGGCTTATAATACTGATGTTATTGGTTTTAAAAGAGCAATTCCTTCTGATATTGATTTGAGGGGGAAAAAGGCTGCAATTTTGGGAACAGGCGGGGCTGCACATGCTGCCTGCGTTGCACTGACGGAATGCGGAGTTGAAGAAATTGCATTTTTTACAAGAAATATTCCTAATTCAATAGAATTGATGAATTATGTAAGACGCAAATTTCCTGCCGTAAATTTCAATGTTTATCAAATAGAAAATATAAGACATCTTGGGGAGTACGCAATTCTTGTTAATACAACGCCTATAGGAATGCTTGGTAAGGCTGCTGATATGATGCCCGTTGAACCAGGTGCACTTGAGACTTTAAATCGAGAAGCTATTGTATATGACGTAATTTATAATCCTAAAAAGACCTTGTTGATTAAGGCAGCTGAAAAATTGGGCTTAAGGACAATAACCGGTTTGGACATGCTTATTTTTCAGGCAGTTGCGGCCCAGGAAATCTGGTTTGGCTCTGGTAGAACTCCGGATTGGAAAGATATGAAGATTGCTGCTCTTGAAGCTCTTTAGGTTGAAAAATTCGTAAAATATGTTATAATTTAATATAGAATTAAGCAAAACAAAGGAGTTGTTATGAAAAGATTGTTAAGAATTGTAATGTCGGGGGGGGGGCGTTTCTAAGCCCAACAGAGGCCAAGAAGACAGGACGTCAGGCAGGTTATTTAATCGTTATCCTGAACTTGGTTCAGGATCTATTGACAGGAGTTTCAAGAGGTAAGTGCTCTGTCATTGCGCATTTATTGCGCAATCTAAAATTTTATATTAAAAGATCGCGCAACAGGTGCGCGATGACAGAATTCTTTAGTGTCATTCTGAACGACGGATTGACCTCCGTGTTCCAGAATCTCATAAATGGAAACTTGGAAGATAAGCTGGTAAGAAGATATGATGATAGGCATTTTATTGAAAATTGCTTATCTTCTAATCCTCCTACCCTCTTATCTTCTCCAAATGCAGCCTTTACCTTAGCTGAGGTTTTGATAACCCTTGGCATAATTGGTGTAGTGGCCGCAATGACTTTGCCTTCATTAATTAACAATACTCAAAACAGAGAGTTACAATCTGCCTTAAATAAGGGTTATTCTGAAATTTCTCAGGCTCTTGAATTTATGAAAACAGATATCGGAGTAGAGATTGTGCCGCAAGATTATGCTCCCAGAACATTTGTAAATTCGTATAAAAATTATTTTAAGAATATAAGGTCTGCTTCTATCTCATTTCAGGATAATGATACAGAAACTAATGATTATAATACAATGAAGGAGTACCAAACTTATAATAAAGCAAAAAATGTTTTTTATAATATGTTTGATGATGGACAATTTATTCTTCCGGATGGGGCATTGGTGATGATTAATAATGAGGGGTATTCTATGTTATATATCTCAATAGATGTGAACGGAGAGGGGAAGGGCCCCAATGTGTGGGGTAGGGACTTATTTACTTTTGAAATTACATCAGAAGGAAAACTTTTGCCTATGGGTGCAGACGGAACTTCGTACACTGACATGAGTATATATTGTTCAAAATCTTCTAATGATAAATTGAACGGAATAGCTTGTGCTGCAAAAGCTTTAAGCGATCCGGCTTACTTTAAAAAAATGTATTAATTATTCATATCTTAATGCATCAATCGGATTTAAAAGCGATGCTTTGTAAGCCGGATAATAACCGAATAATACTCCGATTGCTCCGGAAAATCCCAGTGAAAGTAATATCGAAAATAAAGATATTGAAACATTCATTACACCTGTAATCTGGACTAATTGTGCTCCGATTATGCCGACTGCGACTCCGATAAGACCGCCGATTATTGAAAGCAGAAAAGATTCAATCAAAAATTGAATTCTGATATCAGATGGTTTGGCTCCTATTGCCATTCTTATTCCAATCTCCTTTGTCCTTTCGGTTACTGATACGAGCATAATGTTCATAATACCGATACCACCTACAAGCAGAGAAACTGATGCGATTGATGCAAGTAAAATTGCAAATGTTTGAACTGTTGATTTCATTCTTTCCTGAAATTCAGCGGAATTTCTTATTTCAAAATCGTTTTCCTGATTTTTCCCTATTCTGTGGCGTGCAACAAGAAGTTCTTCAATATCTTGTTGGGCAAGTGAAACATCATCAGGGTCTGTCCCTTTTACAACAATCATTGATACGGTTCCTGGAAAAACTGTTCCGAAAACTTTTTTCTGAGCCGTTGTTATGGGGATGAATATTAAATCATCTTGATCCATAGGCCCCATACTACCCTTTGATTTAAGAGTGCCAATTACTCTGAAAGGAATTCCGCCCACTCTTATAGTTCTGTCTATCGGATCTAAGTCGCCGAAAAGTTCGGACGCAACGGTTGAACCTATTACCGTAACTTTTGCGGAATTTTTTATGTCTTCTCTAACAAATCCTCTCCCTGAATTTACTTCATAGTTTTTTATATAAAAATACTCGGGATCTATTCCGTAAACTGTTGTTGCCCAGTTTTGATTACCGTATGTAAGCTGTTTGGATTCTGAACTTACTGAGGCAACGGCAGATATTCCCCTTGCATTTTTAGCTATTGCAAGTGCATCTTTGGTAGTTAGCGTTGGTTTTGTACCCAGGCCCATTCTGACACCGCCTGATTTTGCCGAGGCTGAACGTATTGTGAGAACATTACTCCCCATGGATTCCATTTCCTTTTGTACTCTTTCGCTTGCGCCGGTACCTATTGCAAGCATTATGATTACAGCGCTTACACCTATAATTATGCCTAAGCTGGTTAATATTGAACGCATTTTATTTATTTTCAGCGATACAACCGCCATTTTTACAAGAGATTTAAAATCTATCATGACCCCTCCTAGAAATCTTCAAAACAGACACGCTTCTATTTCTCTGCGAACTTTTGAAGATTTCGGTTCTCCCTCAAGGGGAGTACATAGTTCTACGTTAATATGGAATTGTTGTATGTGTATTAATCTCATCGGATATTATGTTTCCGTCTTTGAATCTTACTACACGTTTGCAATACTGTGCGATATCAGGTTCATGGGTTACAAGTACAATTGTTTTACCCATTTCTTTATTGAGATTTACGAAAAATTCCATAACCTCAATACTTGTTTTTGTGTCCAAGTTTCCTGTAGGTTCGTCTGCCAGAATCAACGGCGGATCATTCACGATGGCACGGGCAATTGCAACCCTTTGCTGCTGACCGCCTGACATTTGATTTGGCATATGATCTTCTCTTTTTTCCAACCCTACGATTTTTAGGGCGTGTTTTGCCCTGACTATTCTTTCTTCTTCCGGAATACCTTTATAAATCATAGGGAGCTGAACATTTTCGAGTGCCGTTGTTCTTGATATCAGATTAAATCCTTGAAATACAAAGCCCATTTTTTCGTTTCTTACTTTAGCAAGATTATCTGTGTCAAGTGAGAGCATATCTATTCCGTCAAGAAAATAACTGCCTGAATTTGGCTTATCAAGTGTTCCGAGCATATTCATAAAAGTGGATTTACCGGAACCAGATGCGCCCATAATTGCAACAAATTCACCTTTTTCAACAGAAAGAGAAACGCAGTTTAAGGCATTAAAGCTGTCCTCTCCTGTTTGATAAGTTTTTATTGCATCTTTTACTTCTATCAAACTCATTTGTTATAACCTCGGAACGCGCATTCTGCCGTCTTGTTTAGAATTTTTACTTTTTATGGACATAATAACTTCAGTTCCTTCACTTAAGGTATCTGAGATGATTTCTGTGTTGGAATCGTTATTTGCTCCTGTTTCTATTTCGATGCGTTTTGGTTTACCCTTTTCTAAAATCCAAATACCTTGATTTTTGTATTTAGGGCTGTTTATATCAGGTGTAAATTTGAGCGCAACATTCGGAACGCAAAGTACATTTTCGCTTTTATTTGTAATGATTGAAACATTTGCTGTCATTCCGGGTTTGAGTTTTAAATCCTCGTTATTAACATCAACGATTACGGTGTATGTTACGACATTTGATTCTGTGGTCGGAGAAAGTCTTACCTGCGTAACTTTCCCTTTAAAATTCATGTCAGGATAGCCGTCAATTGTATATGTTACATCCTGTCCATCTGCAACCTGTCCTATATCAGCTTCCGAGACGCTTACTTCAATCTGCATATTGGTTAAATCCTGAGCGATTGTGAAAAGTTCTGGAGCCTGAAAACTTGCCGCAACAGGAGAACCAAGGTCAATTTCTCTGGAAATTACTGTACCGTCAACGGGAGCAATAATTTTTGTATAGCCGAGGTTTGTCTGAGCGGTTTTTAATGATGCCTGATATTGTGCAATCTGTGCTTTTGCCGCGTTAATTTGTGCTACATCTGATTTGTAGGTGCTGTATTTTTCATCAAGTTCGCTTTTAGCTACAAAGTTTTTGGCATAAAGATTTTTGTATCTTATATACTGTTGTCTGTCAAAATCGGCTACTGCCTGAAGTCTTGCAACATTTGCCTGTGCGTTAGCTATTTGTGCCTGATTTTGCTGAACTGTTGCCTCAAAGTTCGCGGGGTCAATTTGAGCCAAAATTTGTCCTTTTTTTACAACATCATTATAGTCAACATAAATCTCTTTAATCAGACCTGATACGGTTGAACCTACGCTGACGGTATTTACAGGGTTGATTGTCCCTGAGGCTTCAACAACTTCTGTTATTGTACAGCGTTTGATGGCTTTAGTCTGGTATTTAACCTGTTTACTGCCGGCAAAACCTATTATCCCGATAATTATTAAGGCAACAACAGTAATACCTGTAATTATATGTCTTTTTTTTAAGTTTTTTATCTTTTGTACATAATCCTTGTAAAGCATTATTTATCCTCTATTGATGTTGTAACTTCCTGCGGCAGTGCAATTGCCTTTTCAAGATTTGCTCTTGCAACATTATAATTATACACTGTTTGAACATAAGATACCTGTGCGTTATTATAATTTACCTTTGCATCCTGAAGCTGGATATAGTCGCCCAAACCCACTGCATATCTTCCATCGGCAAGTTCAAAGTTTTCAAGTGTTTGTTTTACTTTTACGGCAAGTAAAGGAATTTGTTTTTCCAATTGTACCATAGTAATGTAAAGATTTTGAACTTCAAAATAGATATCCTGCTTGGCCTGATCTATTTCTGTCTGTGCAAGTTCAACCTGTATTTTGGCATTATCAATTCTATGTTTCTGCCCTTTTATGTTGACGGAAGATGATAGATTAACTCCAACGTTAAACGAATTTGTATTATACTGATCACGGTAACCATAACCTGCTGTTGCCGAAATTTCCGGCAGATATTCGCGCTTGGTGTATTTTAAAGCTTCTTTCATTGCCTTTAACGTTGCATCATAAGCTTTTAAATCAGGTCTGTTTTTATAAGCTATATTAACAGATTCTTCAAATGTATACGGAAATGGTTTGAATTTGTAATTATCAAGTACGCTTATTTTTTCAACATGAGATGTTAAAAAAGCATCTCCGACATCTTTGGGAGGTTTGCTTAAATCTTTTTTTTCATCTTTTTTTTCTAAATTGACGGGAACATAATTATTTTGAAAGTTGAAAGTCTCTGTATTTTCAATTTCATATTCCGGAGCAAAGGCTATATACATAGAATTGTTGAGCTGAACAAGCGCATTTTTATATGCTCTTTCAGATTCTACAAGTGTAACTTTGGAATCGCTCAAATTAACTTCCGCATTAACAAGGTCAATTTTTGAACGAATACCTTCGTCAAAATAGGCCTTTGTCCTTTGGTAGTTGCGTTCATTTATCTGAACATTTGCCCTGTTCACATCAAGAGTTGCCTTTGCCGCCAAAACACCGTAGTAATTGGTTTTTACTCCGAATATTGTTTCAAGTACAGTATCTTCAAACTCATAAAGAGCTGCCAATCTGTCAAAATTGTACATTCTTATATTTGCATTAGTTTTGCCAAAGTTCCATAAAAGTTGACTTATACTGGCTTCTGCCGAATAAATACTGCTGTTGGTACTTCTTCTGCTGTTTTTGCTTTCAGTGAGATTATAACCCGTTCCGATTCCTATTGTCGGAAAATATTCAGATTTCGCAACTCCAAGATTTCCTTTTGCAAGCCCGTAATTATATCTTGATTTTTTGATAAGAGGGCTGTTTTGAAGAGCAATTTCAATACAATCTTTAATATTTAAAACAGCATTTTTTTCAACGCTCATCTGCTCTATTGCAGATGCTGATGCTACCGTAAAACACAAACAAATTGTCAAAGCTGCTGCTTTTATATTAAATTTCAAGTTGAAAATCCTCGTTACATCATTATAACGATTTAACCATAACTTTTGTTCATTTTAATCATTTATGAATATGAATTGCTGGCAATTTTTTATTATAAAAATACTTATATATAATATAAGTCGTTAAAATGGGAAAAATTTAATGAATGTTAGTGGAATAAATAAGATTGCCGGTATAGTAAATAGGGCAAAAGCTCAATCTATAGCAAAACAGGCGGTTAAAGATGGCGGTTCAACGGAATTTTTTTGCCATAAATACTGGAAATGGGCACAAAATGAAGGAGCCGTAAGAAACACAAATAATCAATCAGTCTCTTTGCATGGCTATTTGAACAGCATAAATCATCATTTTATAAATAGTCCTTATCCAAAAACTATGGATGAAAAATTTTTTCAGACAAATATGACACCGAGAGAAATGATATCTGTAACAGATTTTGATTTTAAAGAATTAAAACCGACAACGGAAAAGATTACAGCTTTCAGGTGTATAGGTAAAAAACCGGAATTTTTTTCGGAATATCCGCTTTATCAAAAACGCTGCGCAATAAAAAAAGGCGACATAATAGATATGAAAGAATATGCTTATGCCACATCAGATATCAATTATTCTAAAGGCTATCTGCCGGGTAACAAAGGCATAATGTATGAAATTGAAATTCCCAAAGGTGCACGCGTATCAAGAACTGGATTATTGGGA
>CALUVX010000096.1 GCA_944324295.1 Candidatus Gastranaerophilales bacterium | reverse complement strand
AAAAAAATGACGAGGTTGCGATTTACATACTCGTCATGCTTATGAATTATATATGTATTGTTGTGTTAGCTATCTTATCATCAAGCTCTCTCTTATATTATATATATACCACATAACTAATCCTTTTTAACTATATGTAAAGAAATGTTTCTAATTCTTTAGAATTATTTAGAAAAACAAAACATTCTTTAGACTTAGTTTGAAAGGCTGTCTGATTCTGTTAATTATTAAGACGTTTTTCTTCTTCTTTAACAAAATTAGCAAGGGCCTCAAGGTGTTTGTCTTCAATTGCGTCAATAAGTTCTTTTACCGATTTAATTTTTCCAAGGGCAAAACCTGTCTCGGCAAGAAGTACACAATCATTACAAAGTCTGTAGCCTTCATATTCTATTGAGCCTGCCAGACATTTATTTTTACCGCAGCAATCGCAGTCAAAATATTCGTCTGTAATATCCGGATTGTCTTCAATATCGTCAAGACGCATTTGTTCAACTACTTGCGCCATTTCTTCTATAATTTCTTTTTCTGATTTCATTCTATTAAGCCTTTCATTTTACTGACAGCTTCCGGTAAACCTGTGAACACGGCACGGGAAATAATACTATGGCCTATATTAAGTTCGTGGAGACCTTCTATTTCATGCATTCTGTGAACATTTTCATAGTTAAGTCCGTGTCCGGCATTAACTTGTAGGCCAAGAGATTGTGCTAATTGAGCAGATTTTTTTAATTTTTGAAATTCCTGTTCTTCTTCTTCATATCCAAAACATTCTGAATATGTGCCCGTATGCATTTCAATAAACTGTGCTCCTGTTTTGGCAGATGCTTTTACCTGTTCTTCATCCGGATCAATAAACAGACTTACGATAATTCCTGCATCCAGCAAAGGTTTTATAAATTCCGTAACCTTATCAACCTGTCCTGCAACATCAAGTCCGCCTTCAGTTGTGATTTCCTGGCGTTTTTCAGGTACAAGGCATATAGAGTATGGCTTAATGTCAAGTGCAATTTTTTGGATATCTTCGGCCATTGCCATTTCAAGATTTAAACGGGTTTTGAGTTTGTTAATTAATGAATATACATCTTCATCCTTAATATGTCGTCTGTCTTCACGCAAGTGTGTTGTAATTGATGATGCACCGTTTTCTTCTGCAATTTCTGCGGCTTTTTCAACGCTAGGTTCAACTCCGCCTCTTGCATTTCTTAATGTTGCTATATGATCTATGTTTACGCCTAATAACATTTTTACCTCCTTATATATTGGCTTCCGAAACACGGAGGTCAATCCGATGTTCGGAATGACATTTATTTATTTTCTTTTGTTAGTTTTAAAAGTGCCGTATATGAAGGTAAAATAGTTGTTTTACCTGACATTGTGGCTTTATCTATTGCTTTTTTTATATTGGGTTCAACTATAATTTTTTCTTGTGGAATACCTGCGTATTTTAACCTTACTGCCATATCGTTTGCGCGTGTACCTGATGTTATAACAAGTTTTTCCGCATTTTTCAACTGTTCAAAATCGCTGTCCCACAGCCAAGAAATGTCTCTGCCATCTGCGTAATTGTCATTAATTGCAATTACGATATTTGACTTTAAATCAACTGTTTTTAGAACTTCACTTGCCCCGGTAGGGTTTTTAATAAGTTGAATTATAGCCGGATTCCCGTTAATAATTCGTTTTTCTGTACGTCCGAATATTGCTTTGTATGTGTCAAGGGCTTTTTGAATTTCTTCCTGATTTAGGCCTGTTTCAAATCCGAATGAAATTGCCGCTAAAGCATTATAGGCATTGTAAAGGCCGGAAAGATGAACTTTAAATTCAAACGTTATTTCCCTGTTTTTAACGGAAATAATTGAATAATCATCATAAATTTTTACATCAGCGGGATAATTGCATTCCGGGCGTTTATATCCGCATTTAGGGCAGTAATAATGCCCCTGCTGGGCAAAGAATTGTTTTGAGTATTTGAGTTCTTCTCCGCAGGAACAATTAAATACCTCTGAAGGAGCATTTGATTTGTGCTCGTAAGTACAGTCATATTCAATATTTTCAAATCCATAATAAACAGCATATTTTGTTCTGTTGAATGTTGCTACAATCGGGTCATCTGCATTTAATATAAGCTTTAAATCAGGATTTTTGTCTATGGCATTTTTAATAAAGCCTGCTGTTGTATTCAGTTCTCCGTACCTGTCAAGCTGATCACGGAAAAGATTTGTAACAACAAGATAATCGGATTTCATATAATCATAGAGTTTTGTCAGGTAGGCTTCATCAGATTCTATCACGGCGTAATCAAATTTTTTAAACGGTTCAGCCTCCAGCGCAAAAACATTTGCTACTCCTGTGAGCATATTTGCACCTTTCAGGTTATGGATAACCGTTTGATTTGCTGTTTCAAGAATATGTGCAATAAGACCTGAAGTCGTAGATTTCCCGTTTGTTCCGGTTATTGTTATTATTTTTTTTCTTACATATTTAGAACAGTATTTTAGAAAGTCTGGACAGATTTTTAGCGCCACCATACCTGCAAAAGATGTCCCTGATGATTTGTTTAAAAGTTTTATTCCAAGATATGCACATTTCGCTGTTATTATTGCCGGATAGAATTTTATTTTCCCTATCATAAATAGTCCTTTAGACGTATTCTCTTTCCCTTAATATTATTCTATACTTCTTTATTATAATAATACAAAAGTAAGAAATAATAAAAAATGTATTTATTTATTGCAATAATTTTTATAGCAGAATTAATAATTGCGTGTACTGTAATAAATTTTATAGTAAAGGCAGACAGGGCAGTACGAAAATATAATGAGTGCGTTAAGGTATTTAATCCGCTTGCAATGATGTGTCTGCAGTATGTGAGATGTATGGTTTCTGCATTTAGTAAGTCTTTTGGAGAATTTGTTGTTTTTGTCAAGAAAAAACAAGAACAGGTAATATATAAGGCAATAGTAATTATAGCTATATATTCTTTTTTATTTTTATTTAAAATAAAGTCCGATAAAGCATCAAAAATTTACAGGCTTGTTGGCGCAATCCGTGATATAGCAATTGATTTCGCCGTTTGACTTGTAATAATTTAAAAAATATGTTAAAATAATATATGAAAGATGAGGTTATGTTATGAGTAAAAACAAATCATTAATGTTCGGAATGGGTTTGCTTGCAGGTGTTGTCGGCGGACTTATTGCCGGTGTGCTTTACGCCCCGAAATCAGGAGAAGAATCAAGACGCCGTATTAAAGAAGCAGCTTGTGAATTATATGAAAAAAATTCTCCTGCCATTAAGGAAGCTAAAAAGCAGGCGCTTGAAAATATTGACTTAATGAAATATAAGCTGGAAAGGCAATTTAGAAAATTTAATAATATGATAAAATCAAAGAAACTTCTAAAAGCAAAAGAGCTTGAAGAAATGGATGACGAATACAATTATGAAAATTAATCAATAAAGGTAAAAAAATGGAAATGTCTCAAATAGCGTTAAATCAAGGCTTAACGTTTTTGACCTGGGCTACAGGTATAGTAATAATTATTGTTGCGGGTTTTTTGGTTAAACTATTGATTGACCTTTCTACCCTGGCAAAGAATTTGAATGAAACTTCAATTATTGTCAACACAGAATTAAAACCGACACTTAAAGAATTAAATCAAACTTTGAGTTCTATTAATGAAATCGTAAAGAACACAGATAAGGGAGTCGGTGATTTCAAGTCTGCTGTGGGCAAATTAATCGACAAGACCAAAATAGTTTCCGGAACATTATTCGGAGGTTTGATAAAAGGCTTTACAACAGCCTATAACCTATTTAGAAAATAGCCGCTTCCGGTGATTATTTATAAGGTCGTAATTGTTAAAATGTATAAGAAACAGTAAAGGAGATATAAATTATGTCAGCAACTAAATTTTTAGCAGGTTTTATAGTCGGTGGAGCAATCGGTGCTATTGCGGGTATTCTTCTCGCTCCGAAATCAGGTGAAGAAACACGTGCAATGTTAGCGGACGGTGCTAAAGAAGCTATGAAAAGAGCCGATGAAACCGTTAAACAAATTCAATCAAAGGCCGATGATGTTGTTTCCGATATGCAGAAAAAAGGTGATGAAATAAAAGAAAAACTTCAAAACCTTATTAACCAGCAGAAAGAAGCTAAACAAGAGGCTTAGGATATTTTACAGCATAAAAAATACCCGATAAAAAGTCGGGTATTTTTTTTCGTAATTATCCCTTGGTATACGCAAAACTAGCATAAATTTGTCATTCTGAGCCAATAATATGAGATTCTTCGGGTTATACCCTCAGAATAACAGTTAGGCGAAGAATCGCATTACTGTTATGTACGCCAATGGATAATTACATTTATTATTTATTATTGTTTAGAGCATCATTTAGAGCTTTTTCAAGTACTGTAATTTTGTTTTCAAGCACCTGAATTTTAGCTTCGGCTGAGGTATTTGAAATTGAACCTTTTTCCAGTTCTCGTTTATATGCATTGAATTTTTCCTTCAACGATGTATAAACAGGTGCAAAGAAAAATATTGCGGAAATTTCTCCCAGTATAAAGATTATAAATGTGTATAATGCCATATTCAAAGTCAGAGTGTGTGGTGATACCTTTAGAACTTGTGCAATGTTGCTGCTTAAGATTGTTATTCCGGCAGTATCTTGATAATTCATTATTAGTAGAAAAAGTAAAATCAGTGTTGCTAATATTGATATGGATTTTTGCATAGTTATTCAGCTCCTTAAATAGTTTAATACTTTTTTGATTTTTTCATCGGGTTCAATTTGTAATTCTATTATTTCATCTCCAAAAGGTTTTGTAAACCTTAAAAAGTATGACTGTAAAACCTGTTCTTCTGTTTTTACTTTGCTTTGACCCGCACCATATAGTGTATCATTAAATACGGGGTGTTTTATGTAACTCATGTGTACTCTTATCTGGTGCGTTCTTCCCGTGATTAAAGTTAATTCAATATAGGTTGCATCTTTAAACCTTTCAATGACTTTTACTAATGTTTTGCTTTGTTTGCCATCAGTACTGATCATCATTTTATGCGGTTGTTTTGGATTTCGTCCGATTGGTTCGTTTATTTCAAATTCGTTTTTATCTATAACCCCTTTTACTATTGCGCGGTATTTTTTTGTTATTGTGTGATTTTTGATTTGATTTGCCAAAAATTCGTGGGCTTTGTTATTTTTTGCAACCATTAGCAGACCTGATGTATTTCTGTCAAGTCTGTGCAATATTCCGCGCCTGAATTCTCCATTGATGTCAGATAAATTTTCACCGTATTTGTATAGTAAAGCATTAACAAGCGTATTTTCCCGCTCAATTGTTGTCGGATGAGTGAGCATACCTGATGGTTTATTCACAACAAGCATGTTTTCGTCCTCATAGATAATTTCCAGCGGAATATTTTGAGGTTTGATATTTAAGGTTTCCTGTTTCGGGATTTCGAAATCAATTTTGTCATTTTCTTTCAGGATATATGATGCTTTTTTGGCTGTGTTATTAACTTTTATATAACCGGATTTTATAAAACTCTGAATTTTAGAACGCGATAAATCCGGTGTCATTTCTGACAAAAAACTGTCCAGTCTTTTATTTTCATCATTTTCATCTATAAAAATAATCATTTTTTCTTGTTAATTAATATAAGTATTATTAATGCAATTACACCGATATTAATGAATATATCCGAGATATTAAATACAGGAAAACTGACGAAATTTAGTTGAAAATAATCTCTTACATATCCGTATGCAATTCTTTCATGAAGATTTCCTGCAATTCCGGCAGACAGTAATGCAATAAAAAAACAGGCTTTTAAAGAAATTGATTTCAAATGTTTAATTACATATAAGGCCAGAAGTACAAGTGCAATCATGGAAAGAATGATTAAAATTTCCCGTGAATCCTGCAGAATACTAAAGGCGGCACCTGTATTTTTGATATAATTTAGGGAAAACACAGGGTTTGCGTATTTTAGTCCGCCTGTAAGGTTTTCAATTACTATATTTGACAAATACAAATCCGTAAATATAAAGAATACATAACAGATTACAAAATATATGAACTTACCGGCTTTTTCCATTTTTATTCTTTCTTTTTACTGTCTTCATCAAAGTTTATATATTTATTTTCAGGAATTACATTTATTCTTGTCATAATAAATGCAAGCCCTCCCATATATACACGTATTTTATCATCTGTATAATTTTCAGCTCTTGTTATCCCGACTGAAGCTACAGCATATTCATTTACGTTGTCTTTATTTGATGTAAAAAAACGTTCCAGAATATTATCATCGGGCATTTTTCTGAAAGCATCATCTGATTTGGTCTGCGGGTATATAATATTTTCTTTACTGATAGAAGCTATTACAACGCTGTCGGCGGGCGCGTCAACTTTTAAGGTTGTAGTATATTCTTTTCCGGCACCGATTTGTTTTGGAGCGTAAAGCTGAATATTTGTATATCTTGCATCCCCAAATTTTAGAGTTGATGTTTCTTCAATAATCTTTTCGGAATTTATAAGCCATTTAGCCCCGTGTTTTTCCAGATGATATACGCATTGAGATGTAGAATAAAGTTCTCCTATCGCGGTAAATTCTCCGATTTCTTCTTTTGAAGTTGCGAAAGCAGTTTCATTTACAAAAACAGTTGCATAATTATCGCTGAATTCAATATTTTTGATTTCAGTTATATAAGAAATATCAGGATAAGTTTTCCATGTTTCTTCTATAAGTTTAAAATAAATATCTTTATTAAAGCCGTCTGAATTTACAAAATCATCTGCATAAAGATTTGACAAACCTTTTATGTCATATTTATTTGCGTATACATTTTGTTGTTCTATAACATTTTTGATATCATTATAGGTTGATTTGTATATTTTATTTTGTTCAATTCTGGCTTTTTGCACTGCAAAAAAGCCGTTTGCCTTTGAAGGTTCTTGAATTGCAGTACAAAGTAATAAAGCCGAAATTAATAAAACGGATAACTTTTTCATAATTTTTATTATACTTTAAAAATCAAATATTGTAAAATAATAATTTTCGGGAGTTATATATAATTTTACACTAAATATAATGTAAAACGTCATGCTGAACTTGTTTCAGCATCTCTCAATAGTTAGCTCCTGCGATATGACTCCTTAATTTTCAATCATAATTTGATTCCACGGGTAGTCTTTTTTTATTTCCCAGCCGTCTACTTGAATGAGTCTTGTGCAGTTATGCCGACGCCCTGCAGAGCTTACAGAGGGATCATCATAATTCCCGTATTTGCATGATTCTAATAATTCTTCTCTTGTTTTGTTTTCTGAACCGGGATTTGATGTTATAAATTTACCATTGCTAATCCCGAAAAGAAAACCTGTTTTTCCGTTAAAGTTTCCTTCTGTGAAATTTGAATTCTTAGCTCCTGTACAATATTTGTAATCTACGCAGTAAAATATATGCATTCGATTTGTATCTGATACGTATGTGTCAAATCCTGAACCGTCATTAAATGCTACCGTAAACGCCGTATTACTACTTTTTTGTGATACCGTTTGTATATATTGACCTATGGTTTCATTAAACCATTTTTGAGTATTTGCTCCGTTTCTTATCATATCGGAGCTGAATCTAATATCTTCTGGGACAAGCCCTTCATCTTGCTGCCATCTTAAAACGGCCTGACTCATAATAGAGTAAAATCTTTCAAGTTTTACTGCTGTTTGTTTTTTCTGGTAATTTTGAATTAATGAGGGCATCGTCATCGCGGCAACAACACCGATGATGCCTAAGGTTATTAAAACTTCGGCAAGAGTAAAAGCATAAATTTTAAAGGCTGCATTATGTCTTCTATTCCCATTGGAATTTCTGATTAACTTCCTGAAAACCTGTGTTATACCTAAATCCTGTCGGGGGGGGGGCAACTGAAAGCATCTCTATAAAACATTTTTCATCCTCCTAAATTAAATATCCGTATTTATTATTTACGATTTTTCGTTATTTGTCAATATTCTTGATTTGATTATATTTTTTATTCATGCTAACATCTTGGTGGACAGAAAAGATTACGGGAGTGTTTGTTTAAATAATTAATAACCCCTGAATTTTCATAAAAAAACGAAGAGACTATATATAGGATGCAAAATCATCAAAGAGGATAAAAAAATGAAAGAGGCATATTTTCCGCAGGAAATAGAAAAAAAGTGGCAGAAAATCTGGGAAGAAAAAGGTGTATTTAGAACCCCTGATACAAGTGATAAACCTAAGTATTACGCTTTATCAATGTTTCCTTACCCTTCCGGTAAGCTTCACATGGGACATGTCAGAAATTACACAATAACAGATGTTATTGCGCGTTTCAAAAAGATGAACGGTTATAATGTTCTTCACCCTATGGGCTGGGATAGCTTTGGACTTCCTGCTGAAAATGCTGCGATGAAACATGGTGCAAATCCGGAAACCTGGACTGATGAAAATATTGCATATATGACAAAGCAGTTAAAAATGCTTGGACTTTCTTATGACTGGGACAGAGAAGTTACAACATGCAAACCTGATTATTACAAATGGACTCAGTGGCTTTTTCTCCAATTGTATAAAAAGGGGCTTGCTTATAAAAAAGAGGCTGCCGTAAACTGGTGTGAAGAATGCGGAACAGTTCTTGCAAATGAGCAGGTAATAGAAGGCAAATGCTGGAGATGTGATCATGTTGTAGAGAAAAAATATTTATCCCAGTGGTTTTTAAAGATTACTGATTATGCGGAAGTTTTGCTTGAAGATTTGGATAAGCTTACGGGCTGGGGCGAAAACGTTAAAACAATGCAGGCTAACTGGATAGGCAAATCTCAGGGGGCGATTTTAAAATTTAAAGTTGTCGAAAATGATTTGGAAGTCCCTGTTTATACAACAAGACCTGATACTGTTCACGGTATAACTTACCTTGTTGTGGCCCCTGAATATAAGGATATTGAAAAGTTAACAACTCCTGAAAATAAAAAAGCTGTTGTGGCTTATCGCGCAAATGCACGTAAAATGACTGAAATTGAACGACTTTCGACTGACAGAATTAAAACGGGTGTCCCTCTGGGAACTCATTGTATAAATCCGTTTACAGGAGAAAAATTCCCGCTCTGGACCGCAGATTATGCACTTGTAGAATACGGAACAGGTGCTGTTATGGCTGTACCTGCACATGATACAAGAGACTTTGATTTCGCTAAGAAATATAACCTGCCGTTAAAAGTTGTAATCCAAAATCCTGAAAATCCGTCGGATTGCAGAAATGATGCATACACAGAACCCGGGGTTCTTGTAAATTCAAATGAATTTGACGGCATGAGTAATGAAGAAGCTAAAAAGGCTATTACTCAAAAAGCGGTTGATGGAGGATTTGGAGAATTTAAAACTCAGTACAGATTAAGAGACTGGCTTGTTTCAAGACAAAGATACTGGGGGGCGCCTATCCCTGTTGTTTACTGCGACAAATGCGGTATTCAGCCGGTGCCTGAAGATCAGCTGCCTGTATTACTTCCGAAAGATGTTGACTTTAGTGTTGTCGGAAAATCTCCGATTACGACATCGAAAACTTTCGTAAATACAACTTGCCCCTGCTGCGGTGGTCCGGCAAGACGCGAGACTGATACTATGGATACTTTTGTATGTTCAAGCTGGTATTATTTACGTTACTCTGATGCCAAAAATGATAAAATGCCGTTTGCAAAAGACAAAGTAAATAAATGGCTTCCGGTTGATCAATATGTCGGCGGTATTGAACATGCTATTTTGCACCTTTTGTATTCCAGATTTTTCACAAAGGCTTTAAGAGATATGGGGCTTTTAGATTTTGATGAACCTTTCAAAAATCTTTTGACTCAGGGTATGGTATTAAAAGACGGATAAAAAATGTCTAAATCAAAAGGTAATACGGTTGATCCTGATGAAATATTTGAAAACTACGGGGCAGATACCGCAAGATTGTTTATTTTATCAGATTCACCCCCGGCACGTGATTTTGACTGGTCAGATGCCGGCGTTGAAGGTTGTTACAAATTCCTGAACAGGGTCTGGAGATTAATTTCTTCTAACGCGGAATATATTACCGTTTCACCCTTTACTCTTCATTCTTCACTCAAAAAAGAAAATGACGATATGCTTCGTCTTGTTCATATTGCAATAAAAGGAATTACTAATGATATTTCGAACGACTTCCAGTTTAATACAGTAATTTCTAAATACAGAGAACTTGTTAATGCAATATATGATTGGAGAGGAAAAAAGTCTGAACTTAACGATGAGGATAAAGCTGTTTTGAGCTTTGCAATAGTAACGTTAATCAAGTTGATGTCTCCCGTTGCAGTTCATCTTACAGAAGAAGCATGGCATGAACTTGGCGGTGAAGGCTCTATACATGATGTTGAATGGCCGAAGTGGGATGAAAACCTTGCTAAAGCAAGCTCTATTACGCTGGTTATACAAATTAACGGAAAAGTAAAAGATAAAATTGAAGCTGATGAAGCTTTGTCGGAAGAAGAACTTAAAACCCTTGCTTTATCCAGTGAAAAAGTAAAAGAGCTGACAGAAGGGAAAACAATAGTTAAAACAATTGTTGTTCCTAAAAAGCTGGTAAATATCGTTGTTAAATAATTTAAGGCGGGATAATTCCCGCCTTTTTTAATTAAAAATAAAATATTTACAAATAGTAAAATTCCGTCCGCATCAGGATTTATGTATTATAATAGAATATGTAAATATAAGGGATAGAGTTTTGAAAAACAATAAGTATTATTTTATCGCTATAGGCGGTGTAGGAATGAGCGGATTGGCAAAGTATCTGTTGGAAAACGGATGCGATGTATCCGGCTCTGATATAGTTGACAGTAAGTATATTCAAAAATTAAGGGATTTAGGTGCAAAGGTTTATATTGGCCAAAAAGCTGAAAATGTGCCTTCAGATGCAATTGTAGTGGCAAGTACCGCAATTCGTGAAAATAATCCGGAAATGATGAGAGCTAAGGAATTGGGATTAAAAGTTTATCATCGCTCTGATATTTTAGCTGAAATATCAAGATGGGGTAAATTTTTCCTCGGCTATTCCGGAACTCACGGAAAAACTACTACGAGCGGGCTTTCATCTTATGTGCTTGAAAAAGCAGGACTGAAACCATCGTATGTGGTCGGCGGAATTATTCCCGAACTCGGGGTTAACGCGCATTCTCAGGATGGCAGGTTTTTCTGTGCGGAGTTGGACGAAAGCGATGGTACTATTGTTAAATATTGCCCTAATGTTTGTGTTATCAATAATTTAGAGGCTGATCATCTTGATTTTTATAAAGATGGTTTAAAATCAATTCTTAATACGTTTGAAAAGTTTATTTCAAATATGCCTGAATGTTCGGTTGTGCTTGTAAATAAAGATTGCAAGGCTACAATGAGCCTTCATAGCCATAAGGCATTAACGTTCGGAATGGAAGATGCTGATTATACGGCTAAGAATATTGAGTTTAAGCCTGATTGTACAACTTTTGATGTTTACTATAAAGGTGTATTATTAACGGATTTGAAGATTATACTTAGAGGAAAGCATAATGTTTATAATGCTTTGTCTGTTCTTGCAAGTCTTCATCAGGCAGGTGTTGATATCGACGCGGTTAAACCGCATTTTGCAACTTTTTCCGGTATGGGCAGAAGATTTCAGAAAGTAGCTGAGTTTGACGGTGTAACTGTTTATGATGATTATGCACATCATCCGACAGAAATTAAGGCAACTCTTTCATCTGCTGAAGGTATGCAGGGAAAACATATTATTGCAGTTTTTCAGCCGCATAGATTTACAAGATTGAAAAATCTATGGGATGAATTTTTAGATGCATTTTCGGGTGTTGATAAAGTTGTTGTAACAGATGTTTATGCTGCTTCGGAAGATGAAATTGAGGGTATTAATTCTGAAAATTTTGTAAGAGATTTGTCAAATCATATTGATATCCCATGTGAATACATAAAAGGTTCAATCGCAGATGTGGCAAAAAAACTTTACCCGCAGTTGAAAAAAGATGATGTTGTGATAGGTTTGGGTGCCGGTACAATTACTAATCTTTCAAAAGAACTTGTGAATGCAGGAAAAGAGGCTGTTGGTGCTGGAAACTGATTATGATATAAAAAAAATGACATCTTTTAGGATAGGCGGGAAAATAGCAAGAATGTATTTCCCGGCTTCTATAGAGGAGTTTGTTGAAATAATCGAAAAAGAACCGGATGCTTTTGTCGGTGGTAATTTTTCTAATATTCTTGTATCATCTGACGGTTATGACGGGGCAGTAATTTGTACAAAAAGAATTGATACGATTAAATTTGACGGTAATATTGTTACTGCTGGTGCGGGTGTCAGAGGTACAAAACTTTCGAAACTGGCTTTAGAAAAAGAATTGAGCGGATTGGAATTCATGATTGCTTTTCCGGGGTCGGTGGGCGGTGAAGTTTTTATGAATGCGGGTGCTCACGGGCAGATGATTGCAGATGTTTTGAAATCTGCCAGGGTTTATTGTCCCGATAAGGGAGTTGTTACTCTAAATAATTCTGATATGGAATTCAGCTACCGGACTTCAATTTGCCAAAGAAAGCCATATTCTGTTCTTGAGGCTGAATTTGTTTTGATTTCTTCAACAAAAGATAATATTCAGGAAAGGATGGATGAAAATTTATCTTTCAGACAAAATAAACAGCCGTCTTTAACTTTACCTAATTGCGGAAGTACATTCAGGAATCCGGAAGGTGATTCTGCGGGGCGTCTTTTGGATGAAGCCGGGGTAAAGGGGCTTAAAATCGGCGGTGCTCATGTTTGGGAAAATCACGCAAACTTTATTATCAATGACGGAGATGCAACGTCTTTAGATATATTAAGTTTAATGGATGAGATGCATTCGCGTGTTAAAGATAAATTTAATATAGAGTTAAAACCCGAGGTCAGATATCTCGGCGGTAAAAATGAAAAAGAGGTTGAAATATGCAGGAAATTAAATCTGATATAGACAAAAATTCTAAAATTGCGGTTTTATGCGGCGGAATGTCATCGGAAGCCGAGATTTCAATGCGTTCCGGCAAGGGCTGTTTTGATGCATTGCAAAGACTTGGATATAAAAATTCCGAAATGGTAGTCGTTGATAAAGATATTGCATTGAAATTAAAAGACGGCAATTATGATTATGCCTTTAATGCGCTTCATGGAAAATATGGCGAAGACGGGTGTATTCAGGGAATTTTGGAAATCTTGAAAATACCTTATACCGGGTGCGGAGTAATGGCAAGTTCGCTTTGTATGAATAAGGAATTTACGAAAAGAATTTTATCTACAAATCCTGATATTATTATGGCAAAATCGGCCTTTGTAAGAAAAAGTGATGACCTGTTTGAAA
Source organism: Candidatus Gastranaerophilales bacterium (assembly GCA_944324295.1). GTDB lineage: Bacteria > Cyanobacteriota > Vampirovibrionia > Gastranaerophilales > Gastranaerophilaceae > Stercorousia. Next base: position 7,614 of record CALUVX010000096.1, on the reverse strand, counting down.
AAACTAAAGATTTAACTTATCCGTTGTTTGTAAAACCTGTTTGCGAAGGCTCAAGTTTTGGTATGACCAGAGTTGATAAAAAAGAGGATTTGAAATCAGCTTATGAAATTGCTTTAAAATACAATGATGATGTATTGATTGAAGAATTTATCGATGGATTTTTTGTAACTGTCGGAGTACTCGAGTGTAACGGTGAAGCATTTAGTACTGAAATTCTTGAAATTAGACCTAAAAATGAATGGTATGATTTTGAAGCAAAGTATACAAGCGGAATGTCTGAATTTATCTGTCCTGCAAGGTTATCAGAAGAAGTTACAAAACGTGTAAAAAAGGTTGCTGTTGAGGCTTTTGAAACTGCGGGATGCAGAGGTGTTGCAAGAATTGATTTTATGATGAAGGATGATGTTCCTTATCTTTTGGAAATCAATACAAGCCCCGGGATGACTGCAGTTAGTGATTTGCCTGCTCAGTCAGCGGCTATGGGAATAAATTACGATAATTTGGTACAGTTAATTTTAAACAGTGCGGGATTAAATAAGTAAATGACTGATGATGAAGTAAACCATAATGAAGAAAATGAATTGGCGGAGTATCATGAATTTTCTGAAACCATAGCAGTTGAGACGGTTTCGGAAGATGATGAAGAGCCTGTCGCAGACGGTAAACATCTTGTCAAGAAAAAGCGCAGAGAACGTCTTGTTCGTAAAGGCAGAATGAAGCAAGAACGCTTCAGGGCTTTTATCCGATTTTTTCTGTCTTTGTTTTTTATTATGTTTTTAGTTTACGGTTTGAAATGTAAAGGCTGGTATATGGATAAAAATGCCTTTACTTATGTCGGCGGAAGATCTGTTGAGATTATAAATAACAAAATTGTTCCGTCTCATAAAATTCTTGTACTCTTAAAAAACAGCAATGTTCCGAATGTGCCTGTTTATATGGCAAGAACTGATGCTATAAAAAAGGAGTTATTGAAGCTTTCACCTATAGAAGATGTTTATATCAGGCGTTATGCTTTTCCTGCAAGGCTGCAGATTATTGTGAAAGAAAGAATTCCGATTATAACGATTGCTCCTGATGAAAAAGTTTCACCTGTCGCATTTTTCACTTCTGATGGTAAACTTATAGGACATGAATATCTTCCGTTGAGTCCGTCTTATAAGACAATAAAGGTTTTGTCTTACGGCAACAAAGGTGATGACTATCATAAATGGGATTTGAAAAGACTTCACGAAATAGAAAAAATTAATAAATATGTTGAAACTTATTCAAAGGAACCTGTGCAATATATTGATTTCAGAAATCCGAATGATGTTTACGTAAGGATAAAAACTGTTAATATAAGAATAGGCAGGATAGACGAAAATGTTTATAAACGTATTGAAAGAATTCCGTCTATTTTACCTCAGGTAAAACTTGTGGATTCAAAGGTAAAATATTTGGATTTAAGCTGGGAAAAAGTTAATTATTTAAAACTGGAGTAAACTTTTTAAAAGAGGATAAAAAATATGAAGATTACGGTAGCACAAATCAGATTAAAAACGGCAGATTTCAAATTTAATTTAGACAATATTGTAAAAAATATCAAATCAGATTGCGACTTAATTGTTTTCCCACAGATAGATGTTGAAGAACTAGGCGGTAAGGATTTAATTTTTGATGAAAATTGTATGTCTGCACAGGCAAAATTATACAGAGATATTGCGGATAAAAATTATAAGCAGAATATTATTATCGGTGATATTTTAATCAGAAACGGCGAAGTAGAAGTTTCTGACTACGGAATATTTGATATTTGCGGAAAAAAGGTTTATGTTTCAGACACGTTTGAGGAAGATGTTGAATGTGATTTGTATATTCTCGCAAAAAACAGTTATTATGCAATGCATACTTATAAAGAATTTGTAGAGAGTATTAGTGCACATTGTGATTTAATTTATATTAATGCTCTTGGGATTGCAGATGAGAATGTATTCGCCGGCGGAAGTTTTGCAAAGAATTCCGATAATCAGCTTGTAATGCAGATGCCTTTATGCAAAGAGGATATTGATACTGTTGATTTTTCTCGTGTTATTGAATTTAATGATGAATCTATGGAATCTCAGGTATGTGATGTTACTACCTTTGCGTTAAAGGAATATTGCGAAAATACCGGATTTAAAAAAGTTGTTTTAGGCTTATCCGGAGGAATAGACAGTGCGCTTACGGCGGCTCTTGCCGTAAAATCTTTGGGTACTGACAATGTTCTCGGTATTTTGATGCCGAGTATGTTTTCATCAGAGGGCAGTGTAACTGACAGCTTAAAACTCGCTGAAAATTTGGGTATTAAGACTGTTAAAGAACCTGTAACTCCTTTGTTTGACGAATTTATGAAAAATCGTGAAAGGCTTCATGATTTGGCTGAAGAAAATTTGCAGGCAAGATTGCGAGCTTTGATTTTAATGTTTTATTCAAACAGAGAAAACAGGCTTTTGCTTTCAACCGGTAATAAGTCTGAAAGTGCAATGGGGTTTGGTACTCTGTACGGTGATTTGGCCGGCGGGTTTAATATGATTTGTGATTTGACGAAAACAAATGTTTATAAACTTGCAAATTATATAAACAAAGATAGCAAAATTATTCCGCAGGAGATTATTGATAAAGCTCCATCAGCAGAACTTCACCCCGGACAGAAAGATCAGGACAGACTCCCTGAGTATGCTGTTTTGGATGATATTATAGAAATGTATGTTGAAGAAAACAAACCTCTTGATGTGATTTATAAAAAGTATGAAAAATCTCTTGTTGATGAAACAATCAAAAAGATTTACAGGATGCAGTTTAAACGTCATCAGGGATGTCTGGGTGTAAGGCTCACTGAGCGTTCATTCTGTAACGGTGTTAATATGCCGGTTGTTCAAAGATTTTATTAATAAATGTTTAGAATTAATCCGGTATATTTATTCATTTTTATGTTTGTCAATATTGCAATTTGACGTAATATCTGTTATAATGTGTATATATATTTGAGGAATTAATGGATTTAACTGTTCTTGTTGACAACAATTGTAAGACTAATTACTTTTTACTCGGCGAGCCCGGTTTTTCTGTGTTGCTCGAAAATGATTATCATAAAGTCTTGTTTGACTGCGGTTACAGCGATGCATTTATAAAAAATGCATATAAACTCGGACTTGATTTGGCAGATGTAAATGAAATTATTCTTTCGCATGGCCATAAAGATCATACCGGTGGTTTATTAAGACTTGAATCTTTATACCGCAAAATGCTTATGGCTGGTATTAGTTTAAACCTGAAAACAATTATTACCCATCCGGATGCTTTTGAACCCAAGCTGAATGAAAAAGCTGAAAATATCGGTTATCCCGGAGAAGCCGGTAAATTATGCGATATTTTTGACGTAGAATATACAAGAGAACCCCGCTGGATTACTCCTAAATTGTTATATCTCGGCGAAATTCCTAAATATTTTAATACGGATTATAAATATAAAGATGAAACTGCCCTGGTTTATAAAGGGGAAAACGGGCTGACTTTAATTGTCGGGTGTTCTCACATGGGAATTCCGAATATAGTCGAGTATGCTAAAAAAGTTACCGGTGAACCCAGAATCGAGACGTTTATAGGCGGTATCTTCCTTAACAATAAAACAGAATATAAAATTCGTGAACTTGGTATTTATCTTAGAGATTTAAATATAAAAAATTTCTATCCATGTCATTGCTGCGATTTGAATTCTAAAATTGTGCTTTCTGAATATGTTAAAATGAAAGAAGTTTATTCAGGGCTCAGAATTAATGTTGATTAATTAATATTTACATTAGGCTTGCAAATAGAAATTGTGTGTAATATAATTGTTACGCAAAAGTTTTATGGCGCTTTGGTATGCCAAAAGCTTTTTACTGTACACTAACCGTTTTTTAATGCTGATTTTCAGTGTTGATTAACAGCGGTAACAAAAGGAGGACAAAATGCCAAAAATGAAAACACACAAGTCTGCTGCTAAACGCTATAAAGTTACGGCAACGGGCAAAATTGTTAGAAGACAAGCAGGTATAGGCCACTTACTTCAACACAAATCTGCTTCAAGAAAACGCAGAATTTTCAAAATGATTTCAATTTCAGAATCACACTTCAAATTGATTTCAAAAGAGTTACCCTACAGAAAGTATGCAAGATAGGAGGCAGGTAAATGAGAGTAAAACGTGGTAATGTATTACGTAAAAGACATAAAAAAATATTAAAATTAGCTAAAGGCTTTATTGGCGCTAGAAGCAGAATTTTCAAAGTTGCAAACATCGCTGTAATGAAAGCTTTAAAATATGCTTACAGAGACAGACGTACTACAAAACGTAATATGCGTCGTTTGTGGATTGTAAGAATTAATGCTGCTGTTAGAGAACGCGGTATGAGCTATGCAAGATTTGTAAATGCTTGCAAAAAGGCTAATATTACTGTAAATAGAAAAATGTTGGCTGATATGGCAGTTAGAGATCCAGAAGCTTTCTCTGTTGTTTTTGAAGCTGCTAAAGCTGCAAAATAGTCGAATAATAAAAATTTAAGGCTTTAAAATGCTCCGGTTATCCGGAGCATTTTTACATTTCTTAATAGAAAGTAAATTTTTTTCTCCAAAAATACTTTATATATATGTAAAGGTTAGGTTAATAATTTTGGAGAAATTGTTATGATCGGCGGAGATTTTAATGTACCGATAATGTATCAGGATTTGGCTAACAGTAGTATGGGGCCATTAAATATGCCTTTTGGGGGAATGGTCGGTGCAGGAATGCCGATTGGCGGCTACAATACATCATATCTTGGCGGAGTACAAATGCAGCAGCAGCCGGATAGAGATAAACTTGTTATAAAAAATAAAAAAGAAAATGAAGACAAAAATACATTTAAAAAAGCCCTTGGTGTTTTGGCACTGGTGGTTGGTTTAGGGTGTATTCCGATTTTTAGAAAAGGTATTAAAAAAGCAGGCGGTGTTATTCCTTATTTAAAAAATATGTGGAAAGGCAATAATACTTCATTTATGACAAAAGTTAAAAATAGGTTTTCTTCAATTGGTAAATCGGTAAAAAAGGGTGCTTATAATATAACAGTAAGACCGGCTAAAGCAATCGGGCGCGGTTTTAAAAAATTAGGTTCCGGAATAAAAAATATTTTTAAGAAATGATTATAGTATTTATCCCTCTCAAAAAATACTAAGTGCAGGATATTTTGTTCTGCACTTTTATTATGTTATAATTTATAAAAAAATGTTTAATTAAGTTAAGGAGGGTAAAAATGGCTAAAGATTGCAGTTTTGATGTTGTATCCGAATTTGACAGACAGGAGCTTGTTAATGCCGTTGATCAGGTAAAACGTGATGTTGCATCACGTTTTGATTTGAAAGATTCAGGATCTTCTGTTGAATTGGAAGCGGATAAAACCATTACTATTACTACAAGTGATGAAATGAAATTGAAAAACATTAATGATATTCTTCAATCAAAACTTGTTAAAAGAAATTTGAGTATAAGAATACTCGATCCTCAGCCAATAGAGAATGCTCTTGGGGGAAAAGTCAGACAGGTTTATAAATTGAGAAAAGGTTTGACACAGGAGCTTGCAAAGAAAATTGTTGCAGACATAAAAGATTCTAAAAAGAAAGTGCAAGCTTCAATTCAAGGAGATCAGGTAAGAGTTTCGGGTAAAGATAAAGATGATTTACAGGAAATCATAAGACTTTTACGTTCTAATGAAGAAAAATACGATTATCCGTTGCAGTTTACAAATTATAGATAATTTTTTAAAGGAAAACTCCCGCCATTAGACGGGAGAAGGAATGAAAGTATAAGCTTACCGCTTTCACGGTTTTGCTTATATTCAGTATGTAATTTTATTTGAGCGAAGCGAAAGATCGCAATGTATAATTTTATTGGTTCTGCGATTCTTCAGGCTCAGCCTTCAGAATGACAGTAGGGAAGATTTACATAGGTCGGGCTTTAGCCCGACATTTTTACTATTTCAGTTTTGCCTCAAGTTTTTCGATTCGTTTTTCAAGCTCATTAATACGTTTTTCCTGAGCCTGATATTTTGCATCAAGTTCTTTTATTGCATTAATTACTGCATAGAACATGTCTTCCATTCGGATTGTCAAAAATCCGTCGACACCTTTTTTAACCGCGTCAGGAAAGACTTTTTGCAAATCCTGGGCGATTACACCGACATGCGGTGTTTTCTTTTCGTCCTTTTTGAAAGTATAATTAAACACTTTCAACTGACGGATTTTATTTAAGCCTGATGTATTTTCACTTCCCACATATTTTAAACGGCGGTCAGAAAGTGAATATGCAAAATTAACAAAATCTGTTCCACCATTATCACTGGATAAAGCTTCAGATGGATATTTACCTATTATAGCATCATTATCTATTCTATCTGCGGCAAATAATTGTTCATTATTTCTATGATTCAATGCAAGATAAACTCTATATTCTTTATTTAATTCAGTTGCTGCACCCAGAGCAGCAAATTTGTCTACGACTAAATTTCCCGGAATATAAACAGTAGAATTTTCATCACCAAGATAAACAATATTTGATTTTGCTCGATTTTCTGATGATTCGTAATGCTTTGGTCCTGAATTTGCACCTATACACACAACATTTGAACCAGTTACATACTCACAGGCGTTATAACCTATAGCCGTATTATAATTTCCAGCAGCTCTTGAGCCATTTCCTATTGATATGGAGCCCATTCCTGATGCTTCAGGAGCAAAACTTGTAGAGGATTGAATACCACCACCGATAGCTATTGAATAATCCCCGGATGCATCAGCATAACCACCAATTGCTAATGATGGAAAACCAGATGCATTTGAACCTTCACCTATAGAAATTGAATAATTATTACTTGTTTTGCTACCATTACCTATAGATATTGTATAGTAATCACCTGCATTAGCCCCATTTCCTAGTGCTATTCCTTCACCGTTAGATTCAGATGAACGACCAATTGCGATAGAGCTGGGACCAGGAGCATGACTTGATGCTCCAATTGCTATAGAACCATATTCTACTGAACTTCCCATAACATTAGTTTCGCCAGCCTTAGCATTACTTCCAATTGCAATAGCATTAGGCCCTAACGCTTGAGTTGATAAACCTAAAGCTAGTGAATTAGTCCCATGTATAAAAGAATTTCCGCTATCAGTTAATGCTCCGGTTCCAATTGCTATAGAATCTGATTCTGTTGAACTGGCTCCATTACCCAATGCAATAGAACGTACACCGGAAGAATAAGCCCCATTATAGGATGTTCCGTCTCCTTCTGTACTTGTCAAAGAACTGCCGATAGAGATTGAGCCATTGCCATAAGCAGATGTCTGATTGCCTATTGCTACTGTCTTGGCTACTTGTGATGTAAAATTACCATAGTTGGCATTAGTACCAATAGCTATATTATCATTACCAGTAGTATTGTGTTGCAACGCATAAGTTCCCATTGCTACATTACCACTGCCGGTTGTATTATTCGATAAAGTAGAAAAACCTACACTCGTATTATTTTCGCCAGTACTTGTACTCTTCAGAGCAAATGAGCCGATACCTGTATTCATTATGCCGC
>CALUVX010000095.1 GCA_944324295.1 Candidatus Gastranaerophilales bacterium | reverse complement strand
TGCGCGAGTTCATTACCGGAAGCTTGGAAGGTAAGAGGTTAGGAAGATATGCTATTATCAGGATAAATAATAGTAAAGTCCCTGCTATAAATAAAAACAAGTTCCTTCCCTTAATAGGACTCTGCCGACCAAAACGATTGAGTATCGTTTTGGGAGAGGTATTTAGGATGGTTTTCAATCAATCAAACAATAGAAGATTGCTACCCACCCATATTCCCTCCCTAATCAGGGAGGGAAGAATACTTGTTTCACACTTCACGTTTCACTCTTCACTAAAATCAAAACTTGCCTTCACACTCGCAGAAGGTGCTACGCATGTAGCCCTGTTGAACAATCAACGTAAAACCGCATTCACACTCGCAGAGGTCTTGATAACACTTGGCATAATCGGTATTGTTGCGGCATTAACTATGCCTGCTTTGATTGACAATCATAATAAAAAAGTGGTAGAAGCCCGTCTTGAGAAATTTTATTCAAGTATAAATCAGGCAATCCGCATGGCCGAACTTGATTACGGTCCACGAGAATACTGGTTTGAGGATAATAGCGACAGAACTTTGCAGGAGGAATGGTGTAAAAAATATATTATTCCTTATATGAATGTAATAAGGTATGGAACCGAAGTCTTTGAAAACAGGTTTTTTATCTATTTTTCGGATGGGAGTGCAGTTGCAATGGGTAATCTGAACGGTCGAGACTGGTTTTTCTTTCCCGGCGATCCTGAAAAGTGTGCTAAATCAGGTAATTATACATACAATAGTTTTGTAGGTCGTTGTGCTTTTGCATTTTATTATAATCCTACCCAAAAGTCTGATGGTAGCGGTTACGAACAATGGAATTTTGAGCCCTATATGTCGAGCTGGGATGGGAAGGAAAGCTCTTTAAAAAATCATTCAACTTTTGGCTGTAACATAAATTCTACCTGGCCTGCATATTGTACCCGCTGGATACAATATAACGGCTGGAAGATTCCAAAAGATTATCCGTTCAGGGTTAAATACAGATAAAAAAAGAGCCTTTTTAAGGCTCTTTTTTTAATATCTTTCAAGATATCTGTCAATTTCCCATTGAGATACGTATGTTCTGAAAGAATCCCATTCTTTTTTCTTCGCTGACATAAATTCGTTAAATATGTGTTCTCCAAGTGCTGCACGTGATACAAGAGATTTGTCAAAGTAATCCAAAGCTTCGGCCAAACTTCCGGGTAGAGAATCAATTCTTTGTTTTTTGCGTTCTTTTGTTGTCAATTTATAAATATTACTTTCAACCGGAGCCGGCGGATCAATTTTATTTCTTACGCCGTCAAGGCAGGCTTCTAAAATTGCCGCAAATGCAAGATACGGATTGCATGCAGGATCAGGAGAGCGAAGCTCTACACGGGTTGAGCTTCCGCGTTTTGCAGGAACTCTTAATAGCGCGCTTCTGTTAGCCAGCGACCAGGCAAGATAAACAGGAGCTTCGTAACCCGGTACAAGTCGTTTAAAGCTGTTTACTGTCGGGTTCAAAATTGCCGTAATACTTTTTACGTGTTTCAACATTCCGCCGATTGAATATTTTGCGATGTCTGATAACTGGTATTCGGCTTTTTCATCAAAAAATGCGTTTTTACCGTCTTTGAAAAGTGAAACATTGCAGTGCATTCCGGAACCGTTAATTCCGTATATAGGCTTAGGCATAAATGTCGCGTGTAAATTATGTCTTGCCGCAATTGCCTTAACTGCAACTTTAAATGTTGCGACATTATCTGCAGCCGTTAAAATATCCGCATATCTGAAATCTATTTCATGCTGGCCGTCTGCAACTTCATGGTGTGATGCTTCTATATCAAATCCCATTTCCTGTAATGCTACAACAATATCAGAACGAATATCTTCACCTAAATCCTCCGGACCAACATCGTAATATCCGGCACTGTCCTGAGTTGTCGTAGTTACATTTCCGTCCTTATCTTTTGCAAATAAGAAAAATTCCGCTTCAGGCCCTACATTCATTGAAAACCCCATTTTTTCGGCTTCTTTCATAACCCTTTTTAAATTGCATCTGGGGCAGCCTTCAAAAGGTGTTCCATCGGCATTATATATATCGCAGATAAGTCTTGCGGAATTAACCCCGTCAGAACCGCGCCATGGAAGTATTTGGAATGAATTTTTATCAGGGTGGAAGAACATATCTGATGTTTCTATACTCCTAAATCCCTTGATAGATGAACCGTCAAGCATTATTTCATTATTGAGTGCTTTTTCTATGTGTTGAGAAGGAATGGTCATATTTTTTACCTGTCCGTTAATATCAACGAACTGTAATTTGATAAATTTGATATTATAGTCTTTGATAAAGCCTTTAATATCTTCTTCCGTAAACTGTTTGTTGTCCAATCTTGTGTGCATAAATTCTTTCATACAGACCTCTTTCCTTCTGTTTTAACCTATTTTTAAAATACCTTCTTATTAGAATACTTTTTTTAAAAAAGGTCAATAGTTTTCATATAAAGATTAAGTAAAGAAGCGTAAAAGCGCTTATTCTGATTTGCGTGAATGTTTTTATAAAAATAGTGTTAATTTTATAAAAAATCGGGAATATATAAATTAAATAGGGAGGTACGGGAAAGATTTAAGATTGAAATTTGTAGTTTTTTGATTGATTTTTAAAAATTAATCTTTGAAAAAGCTTTTCAAATCGCCTTTACAGAACTTTGTAAAGTTATGTAAAGAAATAAACAAGATATAGCAATTATATACTCTAAAAATACTTTATTAATATGTAAGCAATAAATACCAGATATGAGGAATTAAATAAACACGAGATAATATACACTACCTACTACACACTAACCTTCTACACACGAGGAATTACTAAAAAGAATTCCGAACTCTATCGAAAGATAGGGTTTTTTTTTAGGACGAGCAGAGGCAGGAGAAATACTATGTATTTCGACAGTCGAACAATCATAAGCGAAAATTGCATTTTCGCTTTGATTGTGAGCGATGCCGTTTAGTGCGAGTACGTTGTGCTACGCACGTAGAGAGATAAGTTTTCAATAAAGTTTTAAAGATGTCAAAAAAGCAGAGGTGCGAGCAAAGTGAGAGCCGAACAATAATCAACGTAAACGTTGAGTTTTCGTTGTTATTGTGAGCGGTGCTGTTTAATGCGAGTCCGTTGTGTAATGCACGCGGGTACAACTTATGCCGCTCGACCCGCTAAAGTTTTCTCTCTCTAACTTTCTCTCGAAGAGAGAGGAGGCTAATGATTATCCTCTTTTGGAGAGGAATTAAGGAAAATGGTTAAATAATTGGCAGAAATACCATATCAATATATTTTTGATAATTTTCCGGCTCAAAAAATCCGACGGAAAATTCCGCGCAATTGTAACCAAGCTGCTGGGCATCCGGCACTTCTATCGGCGGCCCCGCAGGAGTTGAGCGGGACGGGTTTTTGGGGTTGGAAATCACACCTGTGCTTCTCAAAAGGGTTATAAGTAGCGACTTTTCTTTTACCTCATATTCTGTTAAGCCCTTTGTTATAACACCAAATCCTTGAGTGCCGACAAATCTTTGCATCGGAGCAAAGTTTGTTTTAACTTCAATACCTCTTGTTTTTGGCAGGTGCTTTCTCATATCATAATTTGGGTCAAATTCTCTGCGGATTATCGTATTCATATCCTCAGAGAAAGTTTCCGTTACCGGAGATTTAAGGTTAAATTTTACCTGCCAGAGTTTATTTTTAAGTTTGTTATCCCATTCAATCTTAAAGTTTACAAGTTCTCCCTGAATTTCCACCTGTACATCAAAAAAGCTTGTTTTTATTATGTTATTTTTGAATGAATAAACTTCTGCTTTTTCGCCTTTATCATCTTCGACAGCGCCAAAATTGTAGGTGTCCCCTTCATCTTTAAAGCGTACAAATTCCATTTCAACCCGACCTATACGGATTTTGCCGTTTTTTACTTCGAGATTTATTTCAGGTTTTACGGCAGGTGAATATTTTAGTGTATAAATGTCCGTAAAATCTTCTGTTACTGGAATTTTTTGAGTGTCGTAGAGAAGCGAATTTTCTACTCCGAAATGTTTTGAGATAACTTTATATTCCGGAATAAGCTCCTTGCTTTGCATAACAGGAGTTTTAAAGTTATATTTGAGCCTTAATTCTTCAATAATTGTATTTGCGATTTGTATAACTTTTTCGTAGCGCGTAATATTTTCCCTGTGCACCAAATCTGTACTGCATCCGTAAATTCCGTCATGTGCCTGATTTTTTAGAAGAAGTTTGTAAGCATATTCTATGACTGCGTCATATTGTGAACTGTATTTTTTTTGTAATTTGTCAGCTTGCTCAAGCAGATATGTGCATTTTACATTATATTGTTTAAGCTTCATTCTCGCAGAAAACGAACCTTGCAGAATAAATGTCAGGCTGTTATCTCTGAGTTCATCATTCCATTCAAAATTTTTAAAATTATCTTTTACAAGTTCAAAATATTCAAACGGGTTTGAAAGCTTTATTTCGTAATCTTCAAGCAGGCAGTTGACCTTTGATATTTGTTCTGAGATATCAGGCTCAATGCCTAAGTGATCGGCCCCTATTGGCAATAACAAATAATCCTTTGATTTTGCGGCAATTTTATCAAGATTTCCTTTAAGCCATTTGGCTTTTTCTTCAATTGGCATCGGCGAAGAAAAAATATCCATAAAATACCCGCGGATGAGGTTTACGGTATTAATACCATTGAATGTAAATTCTGACGGTATATCTCCGCATCCTCTCCAGACAACACATTTATCAATACCGAATTTTTGCAAAATGTTCGGGATATTTTTGCTGTGTCCGAAAGTATCTGCAAAGTAAGCTATAAAATCAGTACACCCGAAATCTTTTGAAATTTTCAATCCGATTTCCAGATTTTTTTCAAAAACGGTTTTGTCTGTTAGAAATTCATCAATAAGTGTGTAAAACGGTCCGATAAATAATTTTTTTTCAGCAATGAATTTTCTGATAATTTGTTCTTTTTCCGGTCTTATTTCTAAATAGTCAAGAAGGGCACCTACCTGTCCGTCAAAGTAGAAAGACGGAATTTTATTATTTTCAAGAAGTTCAAGAACATTATCAAAAACTCTCAAGAGTCTTAGTCTGAAAACTTCAAATTCCCTGTACCATTCTCTGTCCCAGTGGGTATGTAAATATGCAATAACCGTTTTTTTCATAGTTAATTTGTAACATATATATTTATATTGTGCAAAGTTTTAACAAATATATTATAATAATATACGTAAGCAGAAAAAGAGGAGCATAAGTATGAAAAGATTATTTAATTCACAACTTCGGGGGGGGGGCGTTCCCGGCTAACTGAGGTCAAGAAAGCAGGACGTCAAGTCGTTTACTTTCATGTCATCGCGCACCTGTTGCGCGAGTTCATTACCGGAAGCTTGGAAGGTAAGAGGTTAGGAAGATATGCTATTATCAGGATAAATAATAGTAAAGTCCCTGCTATAAATAAAAACAA
>CALUVX010000094.1 GCA_944324295.1 Candidatus Gastranaerophilales bacterium | reverse complement strand
CTTAATCGACAAAGTTGATAATATGATTATCGGCGGCGGTATGGCTTATACATTTGTAAAGGCTAACGGCGGTAAAATCGGTAATTCTATCTGTGAAGATGATCAGATGGAAGTTGCTAAAGCAATTGAGAAAAAAGCTGCTGATAAAGGTGTTAAAATTGTTATGGCAACAGATGTTCTTGCTGCTGATGATTTTTCAGGCAACGGTACAAACAAAGTTGTTCCTATCAATGAAATTCCTGACGGATTTGAAGGTGTTGATGCAGGCCCTGAAAGCCAGAAGGCTTTTGCTGAAGTAATCAAAAATTCAAAAACAATTTTGATGAACGGTCCTGTAGGAGCATTTGAAAATCCGAAATTTGCAGAAGGTACAAAAGCTGTATTGCAGGCAATTGTTGATGCAACTAAAAATGGTGCTGTATCTGTAATCGGCGGCGGAGATTCTGTTTCGGCTGCTAAAAAATACTTCAAAGCAGAAGATTTTACTCATGTTTCAACAGGCGGCGGTGCTTCTCTTGAATTTATTGAAGGAAAAGTATTACCTGGTGTTGCAGCACTTGATGATAAGTAAGCTTAAATATTAATTATAAAAAAGTCCGTCATGCAGGCGGACTTTTTTAATGTAAATTTTCTGTAGCCGGAGTTTTTTGAAGCCAATCCAGACAAAGTTTTATAAAATATTCATGGTTACTAATATATAAATCTTCTGCATGAATTCCATCCATTAATTCAAAACGTTTTTCACAGACAGCTTCTTTATAGAGTTTTTCTGTATGCCAGGGGTGTACTGTAGGATCTTTTTTCCCCGCAATAAAAAGTGTTGGTGCTTTTACATGTTTTATAATATCAATCGGTTTAATTTTCGGGCGCATCATTAAGTAAATAAAAGACGGACGAACCGAGCACCAGCGTTTTGGTTCGCATTTTTGTAGAGTAGGAAGCCATGCTTCTTTTTTCCACATCTGATTTTCTATTTTATTAAAATCGGCAGGGGCAGAAACTGCAATTATTTTATCTGCATCATTATATAAGGCACTATGTATTAATACTATTGCTCCTCCAAGTGAAAATCCGGCAAGATAAATTTTTTCATATTGTTTTTTTGCATAATCAACAACAGCTTTTAAATCAATTGTTTCCTTGCTTGTGAATGTATAAAATCCGGAACTTTTACCATGGCCTCTGCAGTCAAATGTTATTACATCATAATATTTTGAAAAATCTTCTGCAAGATTTGTAAATGCCCTGCTGTCTTTTGTCATAAACCATCCGTGAACAATAATCACAACTTCTTTATGATTAGTTTTGTAATGATTTAGTGCAAGTTTTATCCCGTCTGATGTCTTTAAAAAAATTTTCTCCATATAAATATAATATCATGTTTTGACTTTATGGTAAAAAACCTTAAATAAAATGTGTAGATTTCATACGAAAGTATGACGCAGGATAGCAGGTTTTGGTATATAGTGAAAATACCAGAGGGTAGAATTTGTGTTAAACGGTATATTTCAGCGGCCTTATTTGAATAAAGACGGAAGGAGTCTTGTTAAAAGAAAACAAGATGAAGAACAAAATGCGTCTTCTGCTGCCCAGCGTGAGGAACAGGCCGATAAGAATTCAAAAAGCCGCGGACTTCAATATGTAGAACAGAAAAAGCCCTCATATACTCCTGCTTACAGTCAAAATAACGGAGAACAGGTTGACTGGCGGCAGATGCGTTCACAAATTCAAAGTCAGGTTCAGTCAAGAAATCTGCATAACAATACTATTCAGACATCTTCTCAGGCTCAAAATATTACCCCTACAAAAACACTTTCGGGCAGAAGCACTGTTATTAATATTGCACAAATTCTGAAAGATTTCAGGAATACTGCGGCCGCTATCGGCACTCCTGAAGATTTGAAAGAAGAGGTCAACGGCTATCTTTCGCTTGTTGAATCTCAGGTCAAAAAAGATAATCCCAATACAAAGCTTGTTAAGTCAAATTTGAAAAATGCGTCTTCAATTCTTGATGGTTATATTTCACAAACCTTAAATAAAGACTCCAAAGTTGTTGAAAACTGGGTTGATGCTCTGTTTTTACAGCAAATTGATTTTAAATATAATGAAAACGACATAAATCCCCAATTTCTGGTAAAATTCCCTGAAGGGAGCACACAAAAAGAAGAAAAAGCAGAAAATAAAACTACCGTTCATGATACGGTAACAGAGCCGGTTCAACAGGAGATTGAAACGGATTCTAAAGTTGTTTCACTTATTCCTCAGGATAAAGAATTAAAATCATTGTTTATTCAGTCAAAGAAACTTGCTTATGCAAATCAACCCGAAAAAGCAATTGAAACATTCCAAAGAGCATTACAAAGGGCTGATGAAGTCGGGGATACCGAAACAAAGTCAAAAATTTATTATGAGGTTGGTCGAATTTACGATGACCATGATTATTATGCACAGGCTTTAACAAGTTATAATCAGTCATTGCAAAATACAAGCGATAATAATGTTAAAACAAAGGCACATTATTCCATGGCACAGATTTATGATGATGTAAATCAGATTAAGCCTGCTCTTGATCATTATTTTAACTCAGTGTCTTTTGCCGGTGAGGCTGAAAATCTTGCGGCACAGTCAACTTCATTGACAAAAATAGGTAATATCTTCACGGATATGTATGAAGATGAGGCTATGGATTATTATTCTATAGCTGATGATTTGGCTTCTCAGACTGATAATTCTAAAGTTAAAGGTTTTGTATCCGCAAGCATGGGTGATGCTTATGAAAAATTCGGGGATTCTCAAAGTGCTTTAAAATCTTATTCAAATGCAGTAAAACATTATTCTGATGCGGAGTCTCCTTTAAAAACCGCTCAATATTACACAAAAGCTGCTGATATTATGGTTGAACACAGCAATATTTCAAAATCTATCGGACTTTTAACAAAGGCTCAGAATTTTGCGCGTCAGACAGATGATGTTAATTTGATGAATGAAATTAGCGACAAATTAAACAGTTTGAAGTCTTTAGGCTAAAAAGTTTCAACTAACAGTAATGCGATTCTTCGCCTAACTGTCATTCTGAGGGCATAGCCCGAAGAATCTCATATTATAGGCTCAGAATGACAAATTAGATTTTTATGTATGAAGGGTAATTATGAAACATTTTATTGATTATTTCTGTGAGTATTTGTTGCAAACGATACTTTTTTATTTGATAATTATGCAGAAGTTACGCCAAATTCGGCAACAAATTATGTTAATGATACAGCAAAGCTTGCAAAAGATTTCTATGCAAAAGGTGTAAAAAAGACGCCTTTTAGCCCCTCTTTACACTGCTTTTTATTTTTTATTCAGGTTGATAAACGGTATTGAGTTACCCATCATATATTCTGGAAGTTTACCGTCCCATTTTTGTACGGCTTCGTATTCTACAAGTGCTTTGTTTTGTGAAAGTGCGTGTGCTCTGATGGACATTGATTTTGCTTCGGCTTCGGCAGAAATTAATTGTTGCTTGGCTTCTTCCTGAATTTGAACGGTTTTGTTTTTAGCCCTT
>CALUVX010000093.1 GCA_944324295.1 Candidatus Gastranaerophilales bacterium | reverse complement strand
CAAAACTCAAAAAGAAGATGGGACGAATCAGAAAATTTTAGACAAAGTAAATGAAGAACAAATGCGCATCGCAAATGCACACACAATTGAACAAGAACAAAAACAGGCCAAAAAAGCAGAACAAATCTTAAAAAGTTCAAGTATACCAGGATTAAGTAATGTAGGTACACAATTAAAAACAAAAATTGACACTCTCGCTAGTGAACTCAGAGAGCTTGTTATGTCTCTTCTTGACAAATGTGCAAATTGCCAGACAACCTCTGATGTAGAAGAAAAAGCAAAAAAAGTTGAACAGGAAATAATTCAAAAAAGACAAGAAGTAGTTACATATACACAAAGAATGCAAAAAGCTGTTCAGCTTGATGCAAAAATTTCAAAACTAGCTGCAGATCCAGAAAAATCAAAATTATTAACCAAAATAGACCTGAATAAGATTGAAAGTAAATTTCTCGAACCAACAAATCTAAATAATACTGGTGCTGAATCAATTGGCAGTAATACTGAAAATTCTATTGAAAACAACACTGAGAATGATGATATTTCAAATATTATAACAAGTATTATAAAATATATTGAAACAGGAGAAAAAAACAAGCAAATTGACGAATACATAAAGGAAGATAATAATCAGCAAGAGTCTGATAAAAACAATAATTTTAAACTGTTTACAAATAATAAAAACAATCTATTCTCCACAAATATCTCGGACGACAAGAAAAACATATTTCTTACCTAATAGACAAAAATTTGTGAACCTGCGGGATTAATCTTACTTTTTCATATTTTTCAAGAAATTTATCAAGAATTTTCGATGCAAATTCAGCTGTTACAGCCATTACATCACCATTCATTTCAGGCTGCAAAATCAGTTCAATCCCGTACTTTCTACCCAAAATGCAACAAGAATATATTTCTTCATCAGTAATATTTGAATTAAAAACTATTTTGGCAAATGTCTCAACACCTCTACAATTTTCAAAGAATTTATCATGAAATTTATATGAACCTTTAATTCCAGTTGCACTTTCAAGCTTTATATCGGCAGAGACTATATCAATAAAGGGCTTAATTTCTACAAATTTTTCGGCAAGAGTTGCATTTGTTTCAAGATAAATCTTTTTATTCACTCTTGGCAGAAGCTCCTTTAAAAAATCTGCGGAAAGAAGCGGCTCACCACCAGTTAACGAAACAGAATGAATGTTATTATAAGAATTAATTTTATCCGCAAGTTCACAAGGATTAAGCTCTATGTAATTACCATTATCAGAAAATTCAGTATCACAATAATTACATTTTAAATTACAATTACAAAAACGAACAAAAAGCTGTTTATACCCTACATACGGCCCTTCACCCTGAATAGATTCAAAAATTTCTTTTATCTTTACTTTATTCATTTAACAAATTCTCTCTGATATTTTGTGATGACAATTTCTTCAGCTTTTGATAAAGCCTGATTTCATCATCCGACAAAGAACATGGAATTTCAATATGCACTACAACAATCATGTCTCCTAATTTACCGTTCTGCTTTAACCCCTGGCCTGCAAGACGAAATTTTTGTCCAGAATGTGTTTTAGGCGGGATTTTCAAACTTAAACCACTATCAAAAGAAGGTATTGAAATATTTCCGCCCAATACAGCCTCGAACGGTGTTATAGGAACATTATATAAGATATTATTCCCGTCAAAAGAAATTCTGTTGTTCGGCTCTACTTTAATTTTTAAATATAAATCGCCGTTTTTACCACCATTTAAACCGCACGCTCCTTCATTTGGAATACGAAGTTTGGCACCGTTTTTAACATTTTTAGGAATTTTAACCGTAATTTTTTTATGTTCAGTTTTCTCACCTGTTCCGTTACATTCATGGCATAAAGTACCGTTAATAAATTTTCTGCACGTGCAATTTGGACAGTCAGCTGAATGCTTAACATTTACAACGCGTTCGGTACCATTCACTGACTCTTTCAAAGTAATCGAAATTTCTTCGTATAAATCATCACCGCGCTTAGGAGAAAGTTTCTCTTTTTGAGGTTTTGATTTAGCAAATTCTTCAAAAATATCATTTATTTTCTTTGAAAATTCTTCTTTTGTCATCTTTGGCTCTGTATGATGAGCAGAAGATGATGAGCGTTTTTTGTATTCATTTTGAGCCTGTTTTGGGGAAGTGTGCTGTTTTTCTTCTTTCCTATATGACTTAAAAAATCCGTTTATAGTATCATATTGCATCCTTTTTTTTGCATCAGACAATACTTCATAGGCCTCTGTTATATCCTTAAATCTTTCGGTACCGTAAGGATTAACATCCGGATGAAATTTACGTGCAAGTTTTCTGTATGCGGTTTTAATTTCCGCATCAGAACTGTCAGGTGTAACTCCAAGAATAGAATAATAGTTCTTCATATATTCATATATAATGAAGTTTTAAAAATTTTCAACCTGCTCACAAATATCACTGCGGTATTTTTTACCGTCAAATTCTATGACCTCAATATCTTCATAAAGATGCTTGCGAGCCCTTGAAAGGGTTTTAGCAGTTCTTGTCAAGACAAGATTTTTTCCCTTTATAGTCTCATACTCCATATATTTATTTTTCTTTATTCCGAAATTTAATATATCAGACTCAACAAGCTCTAAACCTTTAATAACCTTACCTTCAAGACGTGAAGATATAACACAGGAAACAGAAGAATTATTTGAAACATCTATGTTTTCATAATCATCAGCAAAAGACCCTATTGCACATGCTTCAAAAAGGGTAAATAAATTTTCATCAATAAGATTTAAAACAGCATTGGCATCATGGTCAGATAAAAAAGGTTTAAAGGCAAGCGTCATCACCTGCCCATCAGATTGCAAAACACATTCAACACCTAAAATACCTAAATATGGTGTACCCTTGTTCTCCAAAGCCTGAAGAGCCTTTTGAACAACATTACACATTACGAAATTTTCAATATCTTTAGAAACTTTATAATCCGGTGTGTAAGCCCCTGTTCCAGAAGTCAAAATCCCGCCGTTTCCGTCTTCCATAAACTTATAATTAGCCACTGTAGTTAATGGCAGTGCACTGTATCCATCAGTAACCGCATAAAACGTAAATTCATGACCGTAAACATAATCTTCAAGAACAACTTTTTTTTCATCTTTAGAAAACAAATCTTCTACAAACGTTTTAGCAGAACTAAAAGTTGTACAAACAAGGCGGTCTGCCGAGTTTGAATTTTCATCCGTGCGTATAACCTGCGGCATATCAGCATTTTTAAGATAATCAACTGCTAATTGCGATTTATCAAAAATAGCAAATCTTGGAGTAGGGATTTTCAGCTTATATAAAAATCTTTTTGCCGCTGATCTGCTTAAAGCAATAGCAGCACTTTGTGCAGAAGGAGCAAAAATAAGCTGCCCATTATTTTGAAATAAAGTCGCAATATCATTCTTTATAGCAATTTCAGAAGTTGCAACAGTTAAATCTACAGCATTTTCCAAAGCAAACTCAAGAAGCTGCTGAACACTATCTTCGCGTATATCAACACACTCCGCAAAATCTTCAATCAAAGAATTACCTGGAGCAATAAAAATATCACAATCAAAAGTTTTCAACTTTTTTGCTAATGCGTAATCACTGACCGTATTTCCGACTATCAAAACTTTTTTCTTTTTATTCATAAAGGTATTATATAACAAAAAATACTAATCCAAATATATGATTTTATTAAAAAATATTAAGATTTATTCTAATAATATGTTATAATTATGACAAAATAAAAATTATAATTAAATTTTTATCAGTGAGGTAGAAATGGCAGGTATTGTAAATTTATTATCACAAATGTTTATCCCGCAGACAACACAGGTTAGTGTTCCTGTAAGAAGCTCTGATCCATACAGCAATAACCCGTTTGTCAACTATAAAGGGAACAATCTTAATAATTATGCAAAAAATACGCCCGTAAGAGGCGGTTATTTTGCCGGTTATTATAACGGAAAACAAAATATCGTAGGACAAAGACTTTTTATAGAAGTTTAAAAATATTGTACAATTGACATTCCCCTAAAAACACGTTATAATATAGAAAGAGTTAATAAAATAGATTGAGATTATATGTATGAATAAGAAGTTTGATTTGGGATTTACGCTTGCTGAAGTTTTAATCGCGGTAGTTATTGTAGGCGTCATTGCGGCCATAACTATACCTGGAGTTGTAGCCAATTATAATAAAAAAGTTTTAGCAACCCAGCTGCAGAAAAATTATGTTGAATTACAGGAAATGCTGCTTACTCTAAAAACCGAAAATTATCAAAAAGGCTTATACGGATCAAGATTGAACCAAAAAACAGGTTATAGCGTATCCGGAACAGCCGGTTCATTTTTGAGGGATTATTACAAAGTAACCCAAGATTGCGTGTATGATACACAGCCCTGTTTTGCGGATAAATATGCTGATATAAGTACAATGACGGATACAGATTTTGATTGCAGCGGTTATTCAGTAAACGTAGCCAGCGGGGCTGCAATATGCATAATTCCGGCTAAAATTACGGAAGAGGAACAATCTGATGCTTCAGGAGGAACTACAACTGTTGAGACTAAAAATCCTGCAATAGTTTATATTGATGTAAATGGAGCAAAAGATCCGAATATCGGCGGTAGAGATATGTTTACATTCAATATTTATGAAGATTTTACAATTGATGAAATAGATCCTGCCGAAGCAGATTTAAGTACAATCGAATCAGATAGAGAAGAATTATATAATAATAACTGCCTGACATCTTCTATTGGCAAGGGATGTTTTTCTAAAATTCTCACTGATAATTGGACTATGAATTATTAAAAATATGAAAGGTATTATATAATGAAAAAAATGTTTGCTTTTACATTATCCGAAGTTTTGGTAACACTGAGTATCATCGGTGTTATATCCGCTTTAACTGTTCCGACATTAATGAACAGTTACCAGAGAAAAACGCAGGTTGTTCAACTCCGCAAGGTCATTAATGATGTTGCTAACGCTATTGATATGTACATAACAGAAGAGGGAAAAACTAAATTTTCAGCTACTCCATACTATAAAAATAGCATAAACAGCATTGTTACCCAAAAATTAAAATATGTAAAATCCTGTGCCGCAAATACTACAGGATGTTTTGCATCCGAGAATTATTTACCGATAGGCAGTGGAAATGGGGCAGCTTTTCAATGCGGTGGAACTTCTTACCTATTAGCAAATTCTGCGGCTATATGTCTTACAAAAAATAATAATGGTATAATCACAGTGAATGTGGATACTAATGGACCGGATGGACCTAATATCGGCGGCAGAGACATGTTTGAATTTTATATAAATTCTACAGGAGAAATTCGTTATTGCTCAACAGGAGGAATCACTGGGTCTACTTGTGATACCGAAAAAAATGGATGTACAGGTTCGGCAATCGGCAAGGGCTGTGCAGGGAAATTAGCGGATAATGCCTGGGTAATGGATTACTAGAAATTAATAAATAAAGTTTAGATAAAAACGGATTAATTTTAAAATTAGTCCGTTTTTTCTATAAAAAAGGCCGCTCCCAAAAGACTGCTTATTAACACCACAAGATTCCAACAAAAGACAAATATAAGTCCTTGAGAAGGCGTTACCGAAATCAAGTTCAAAATGTACATGTATGCAGCCTCCTTAATCCCTATACCGTTTAAAGAAACAGGTAATGATGCCGCAATTGCCGTAACAGGATATAGAATTAGGTAATAATACAAATTTATATCCAAATGCATAGTCTTTCCGATTAAGATATGAATTACTATTACCAATAAATGAAAGCACAATGATAGCAGTAAAATTGGAATTATAGACCTGTTTATAAATAATTTATTATAATATATGACCTTTTGTAAAATATTGTTTTCAAATTCATATTTTTTACAGCAAAGAAATAGAACCAGCAACAAACAAAAAATAACAGCTAAAGTCGCTGAAATAATTAATAATCTCAAAATATCATTTGTATTAATACATAAAACACCAACAAAAGCCAAAATAACCAAAACAAGAACCCCGCTTAATCTGTCCGTAACGACAGAAACAAATGCACGTTCAATAGCCGCCGAATTATCATCATTTTTTTTAAGGTAAGCAATTTTCATAACATCACCGCCAACATTTGTCGGTAAAAAAGTATTAAAAAACATTCCCTTAAAATAAAATTTAACATAAGTAAAAAAATTATTTTTAAACTCAAGCCGTTCTGCAATAACCTTCCATTTTAAAGCACTGATAATTTGTCCTATAACATAAAGTAATACAAGAAGAACAAATACCTTAATATCAATATTTGAAAGAGCAGCTAAACAAGATTCAATATCAACAGAAAAAAATATAAGACACAAAATAACTATACTTATAATCAGTTTTAAGCATATTTTTGTTCTTTTTCCCATAAATACTGCCCTATAAAATTTCTTTTATATTATAAACTCTTTTATCTGTTGATTCATAATAGGTTCTCATAAGAACTTCTGCAATCAAACCCAGCAACATTGTTATAATTGCAAAGCCAAAGAACAGCCATCCGGTAATAAATAAAGCTAAAAATGAATAGATAAATTCTGCAAAAAAACTTATAATTAGCGAAAATAAAGCAATTAAAAATAAAATAAAAGCACAACCACCGAAAAAATACATTGGTCTGTCAGCAAATCTTTGTAAAAAACAAATTGTGAATAAATCCAATACTACTCTAAAGGTTCTTGAAAGATTGTATTTACTATAACCATGAATCCTTTTATGATGTTTAACTTCTATTTCCGTAAAGTTCGCCCCCCCCCCGAAAAAACTTGCCAAAACAGGTATAAACCGGTGGAGTTCGCCGTACAAACGAATGCTCTTTAACAATTCAGCATTATAAATTTTTAGAGTACACCCAAAATCATGAAGCTTAATACCAGTCAAATTACAAATAACAAAATTTGCTATTTTTGATGGTATAACACGAATAATATTATCATGCCTGTCTTTTCTCCAGCCGCTAACTATATCATATCCACGGTCATAAAGTTCAAGCATTTTTTTTATATCATCAGGGTCGTTTTGCATATCAGCATCCAAAGGTATAATTACATCGCCTTTAGCCGCATCAATTCCTGCTTGCAAAGCAGCAGTCTGCCCGTA
The DNA here is from genome assembly GCA_944324295.1 of Candidatus Gastranaerophilales bacterium. Taxonomy (GTDB): domain Bacteria; phylum Cyanobacteriota; class Vampirovibrionia; order Gastranaerophilales; family Gastranaerophilaceae; genus Stercorousia. The sequence goes on along the minus strand of CALUVX010000093.1, from coordinate 11,272 downwards.
GTTTCTTGTAAAATTAATAATTGTAATATGCTCTTTACCAGACAATTGTTTTAATACATTTAAACTACCGTCTTTTGAACCGTCATTAATGTATATAACTTCATAATCAGAGTCAATAGAACCCAACGCATCCGCAACTTTTTCATTAAGACATAAAATATTATCTTCTTCGTTATAAACAGGAATAATTATTGATAGAAAGTGTTTCATTAGCTATTTCTCAATTTTATGTTACCATAATATTAGCCTAAACATTTACAAATTACAAATTGTGGGAATAAATATATGCCAAAATACCTGATAACGGGAGGAGCCGGTTTTATAGGCGCAAATTTAATAAACAGACTAATTGGAGAAGGAGAGATTATCTGCGTTGATAATTTCAACGACTATTACAACCCTGAAATTAAGGAAGATAACATAAAAAAATTCAAAAATAATAACAATTTCAGGCTTTACAGAGAAGATATATGCAGCCTTCAAGCACTTGATAAAATATTCAATGAAACAACTCCGGATATAGTGATAAATCTTGCGGCAAGAGCAGGAGTAAGGGATATTTCTTCCGCGCAGTTATATATAGATACAAATGTTACCGGAACTGCAAATTTGCTGGAGATGAGCAAAAAATATAATATAAAAAAGATAATCACTGCATCTTCAAGCTCTGTATACGGTAATCAAAATGGTGAAAAATTTAAAGAAAATATGAAAACTGACAGGCCTATTTCTATATACGCGGCAACAAAAATTGCGGCAGAAAATTTATGTTATTCATATTCACATCTTTTTGGCCTGAACATAATATGTCTGAGATTTTTTACCGTATACGGACCAATGCAAAGACCTGACATGGCAATTCACAAATTTACCAAACTTATAGATAAAGGTTTACCCGTTGAAGTTTACGGTTATGGCGAAACTGCCAGAGATTATACATATATTGATGACATTATAAATGGTATAAAAGCTTGTATTGATTATGATACGAATTTTGAAATATTCAATCTCGGCTCAGGCGAAGTTGTAAAATTAAAGTATCTGGTTGATTTAATATCAAAACAGATGAATAAAAAAGCTATAATAAAACAAATGCCGCTTCCGAAAGCAGATGCATTTTATACTGCGTCTGATATTTCGAAAGCAAATACACTAGTTGGTTATGAACCAAAAGTTAAAATTGAAGATGGAATTGAAAAATTTGTAAATTGGTTTATGCATGAAAGAATTTGTTAAATTTATAAAAAAATATGCTGTTTTTATATCTCTGCTATTTATCACCATTTTAGGACTGATATTGAGACTTAAAATAGGAATATATAACTTAGCAAATGATGAAGTTGCAACTGTTGTTACAGCAACACAATCCTTTCCAAACGGAATTTTAGATGCTCTTGTAACAAAAAATTTGCATGCACCGCTATTCTATTTTATACTTCATTTTTGGATAAAATTTTTTGGAGAAAAAACGGAAATTCTGAGATTACTCCCCATTTTACTCGGCACAGCCTGTATTCCTATGGCATATATTTGTGGGAAAAACCTATTATCCAAACCTGCCGGTATTTTAACAGCCGCACTGGTCTCTGTTAATTTTTTCATGATATACTACTCTCATTTTTGTAAATTTTATGCATTGTTACAGCTTCTTGGCTTTTTATCAGTCTATTTCCTGGTCAAATATGATAAGAATAAACTAAACAGATATCTCTATCTGCTGGCAATAACAAATGCACTGATAATATATACTTATGTATTAGGTTTCCTATTTGTTTTCATACAAATCGTAATATACTTGCTATATAGAATAAAGGTAAAACAAGATAAAGATATAAAATTTACTCTAAGATATTTTATAACTCTTGCAGTTTTAACGCTGCCCATAGCCCCATTTATGATTAAAGTAATACAAAACACACAAAGCTCTGTCTTTCCGACATTTGTATGGTACAAATTCAGTCCTGACCACATTCAGAGTGTACTTTTAACATGGTTTTCCCCTGCTGTTCCTATTGCTTTCTATGACGGAGCGAGAACTGATGCCACCCAAACTTATTATAGCGTTAATTACATATACCTTATAATTTTCAATATTGTTCCTCTTTGTATTGCCATCACCGGAATTATAAAAACTTTATTTAAAAAAGATTTATGCACATATATCTTATATGGCGCATTTCTTTTTATACTGGCAGAACTCATTGCGGCAATATTCGGAAAATTTGCGTTTTGTTCAAGATACACTACCCTATGCTTTCCTTGCATAATGCTCGCAATAGGATGCGGTCTTTCAGGAATAAAAATCCGCAATCTATCAGTACTGCTTGTCTTAATATATGCTTACGCCAATTTGTTATTTTTAACGGCACCTGTATTGCCAATTTATAACACTAACGTCTCTGAAATTTTCACAATGGCAAAAATAATGAATAAGCAGAATCTAACAAACGGAGAATGCATAATTATCCCGGTAAGAGGCTATTATTTTCAAAAGTACTATGATACTTCAAAAATAAACTTTATATCCTATGATATAAATTATTCTTACAAAATCAATGATAATAAAATTATAAAGAGAATTTTTGATGAAGATGACATTATCAAGGATAATGATTTAACTCCGTATGAAAGATTTGAAAATTATCTTAATGATTATAAACCTTCAAGAGCCGCAACCGAATTTATTAAATCTGCTTGTATAAACAAGTTGGATTACGGAAACAGAGTCTTTCTGATAACATACAATTCATACGAAAGTAAAAATTTAAACTGGTATCTTGAAGCATATAAGGATAATATATATAAACTGCTTGCGACAAAACTTAATTATGATTTAGAAAAAATACTCAAAACAAACCTAACTGAAATTCAAACAATAAAATCCGAAAATTTTAAAATTATCGAATATAGAAAAAATAAATACTAATCTGATTTAATAAACTTCATATACCAGCCGTATTTGTTTTTGCTTCTTATCCAGGGCGAAATAAATATTTTATACTCAAGTATATCAGTATCAGCCAATAATTTACGTTTTAGATAAAAATTATAAGATTTGCTGAAATCGGAAATTATATAATACGTTCCCGGAGGAATATTTTGGTAAAATTCAAACCAATTTTTATAGCCACTAAATGAATACGGATACTTATTTACGTGGAAAAATTTATTATAATAGTTTTGAGAATTTTTGGAACCTGCAAAGATGACCAAAGTTTTGTTATCATAATTTTTTTCAAAATATTCCCAGACATCACGCGCGACATCAGGCTTTAAAATAAAAGATTCAGTAGAAGGAGGATTGTAGATAAAAAATCCTAAATAGATAAAAATCAATATACAACTAAACAAATTTACAAAATTATTTTTTAAAATTTTGATAAAAGAAAAAATATACAAAAAAATTATAATTAATGCAGGATAAATAAATAAAAGCAGGCGCATCTCAGCCGGATAAAAACCGAAATACGAAACAAAAAATGTTAGAATTAAAGGAAGAGCAATTATAAAAAACAATCTCAAATTTTCTTTCAGCATAATACCGCAAGAAATCACAACAGCAACAGCAGCATAAAAAATTTCCGTTTCAGACTCCTGCAAAAAATTATAGAAAAATACCCCGATAAATTCAGTAAAATTAAGTCCAAATTCACCTGTCCAGTATTCATTCATGAATTTAGATGTTTGAGTATAAAACGGAATAATTATAGATAATCCGATTAAAAAAGCAGGCATACACATTGCCACTATATAACTCAAAATCTGCTTTCTACTGTTTAATTTAAAATATAAATAAAGCAAATACAAAAAAATTCCGGTTAATATAAAATATGAAGAAAAAGACAATAAAGGAGAAATTCCCATAATAAAAAAGATTACAAGATTGCTGAAAAATTTTTCATCTTTAAAGTTAATATTACACGCCAAAAATATTAATACCAGGGACACTAATATTTCTAAAGAATATTGCTTAAAAACACAGGAATAATACACCGCAGAATCATTCAATGCCAAAAACAACGTTCCTGCAAGAGTCAGCACTTTATTTTTAAATAATTTGTTTAATAAATAAGCAAAAAAAGGAAGAGCCGCTAATCCCGACAACATAGGCAAAACTCTCAAAAGCATATCTGAAAATCTTGCGCTATAATTAAAGTTTACAAAATTATAAATTAATTTTGAAATAATAAGAAAAAATGGCGGACAAACCTGATTACGCTCTAAAGGCATAAAAAATTCAGAATAAGAATGTTCAATCATATTTAGAGCCAAATTTGCCTCATCATGATGCAGACCAGGATTTAACATAAATAGACGAATTCTTAAATACCATCCAATAAAAATTATTAATGCTAAAACTATGATATATAAATAATTTGATATACGCTCAACAAATAATTTATTCACAATAACTAACTACCACAACAATCTTATTAGGAATTATAAGAATTATAACATTAAAATCAGTCTCTTTACAAATAAACAAAGTTAAATTAATATAATAAATTATGAAATATATTGTTATATTATGTAATACAAATTCAAAAGACAGCGCGGAAACAATTGCTAATTACCTTGTAAAAGAACATCTTGCCGCCTGTGTTAATATTATTCCCCAAATAACATCAATTTACAGATGGGAAAATAAAATTCAACATGATGAAGAATTTTTGATGCTCATTAAAACAAAAAAAGATTTATTTAACAAAGTGAAGGAAAAAATTGCTATTTTACACCCTTACGATGTCGCTGAAATTGTCTCACTTGATATAACTGACGGGCTGTCAGACTATCTTAAATGGATAAACAATAATACAATATAATATTCCCTTTACATTAATTTACATTATAGGATTATGGTAGCAAAAAATTATATTTTCATGTTTCTCTTATAAAAAATAGGAGAAAATAATTATGCAGCCTGTAAGTCTAAATTTTACGAACACAAACTTAAACAGCTATAAACTTAATAATTACAATACAAGTTTTAAAGGCCGCTATCCTTCAAGAGATGAATTGGTTACTATAATGCCATTCAAAGCCAGAAAACTTGTAAAAAGAATGGATCAATTTTTTGAAGACAACTGGAATGATATAACAAAATCTGACAGTGGATTTTCTAATTTACCGTTTTATACCCTGCCCGGAAAAAATAAAGAGGTCGCAACCATAAAAACTGTTTATCAAGGGCACAATAAATATATTTTACTTGAAGTTACAAATGATAAATATACTGAGAAAATATTAATTAACAGAAAAAATCCAGACCTGTTCAGATTTGAACGCACAGTTGATACTGATTACGGGAGTGCTACTTTAAAATCCTTCAACAGTGAACATCAAAGGAATGAAGACATAGAAACACGCGTTGGAGAATATATTGAACAATATTTCCCAAAAGTTTTACCAAGACCAAAATCCAGTCAATAGTTAGCTTATTTTGTTATCAACTTTATTCGATTACCCATATAAGCATTAATATCTTTATTGTAACCGGCAAGCATATTGTTAAAATTTGAACCGCTTTTTTTACATTCTTCCCTTAAAAGCTGAACGCCTTTATTATATAACTGCTGTACCGTGTTTAAGTTACTTTGCGGAATTTTTCCATTATAAATCTTTGCAGCCAAAGATATATCAAATATACGCCGTTTACATAAACCGCTCATATCCTTACCAGTGTTATTTGATTTGCTGTATGTCATCTTATTTATTGCGGCCTCATATTTGCCGGCCTTTAGGGTATATAAAAGTCCGGGCGTTTTTGTAATTATGTCAGTTCCTTTGTTAAAAGTCATATCAAGAAAAGCTTCCTTAATCGGCTGCGGAAGCTTATCATAGTTATTTTTACCGCCCATAACAGAGTATAAATTTTCCTCAGCTTTTAAAAGATCTTTTGCCAAAAGCTCACATACCTGAGCATTTGACAATCTCTGGGATTCCCCCTTTTTTAAAACATGACCAATGCCGATTGTTTTTACACCGGCATCATCAACATAAGGTGTATTATGAAATTTATTATCCCCCAATTTTGCGGAGTCCTCAGCTCTTTTCAATTTTTTTATAAAATCAGCACTAACTCCCATTGCTTTTGATACATCATTCAAATTCTTAATATTTTTAACTTTCCTTGACGGCGGAACCTTTAAAACTTTACCGGCCTGAAGCTTTTTAGCAGTTTCTTTGGTAAGCGAATTTGCATCCAGCATACTTCTTTCTTCGATACCGTATTTCTTTGCAACAGTAGCAAGGCTTTCTCCAGGTTTTAATTTATAATTCGGATTTTTAACTGTTGTAATATAATGGGAGCGAACCGCTTCGGTTTGGAGCTGTTCATCAGTTTTAGAGCCCAACATACCTATTTCGTTTTTATAAACCTTCTTTTTGGGTGCTCCAAAAACTGAATTTTTATTAGATTTTGCTAAAGTTTTTTCATTTTTCGGTTCTCCATAGAAAACTGTTTTTATCCCGTTAGTTATATAATTCCATAAATTAGTCAAAAAATCCATTGTACACCTTTACTGCAAATTAAAATATTCATCCAGACCCGCAATTAATTTATTTTCAAATCTGTTTTGGAAATTATAGGAGTCTAAATTCTGGCATTTAGACCCGTTTACGTACTCTACCTCAACCAAAACAGAAGGTATTTGTTCACTTTGATGAAGTACCTGCAGGCCTTTTTTAGGGACATTCCAATTTCGTTCGGATAAACTGGAACTAATCCAATCATCACTATTCAAATTTGACTTTAAAGTATCTGCAAGTACTGAATCATTCTCAAAACGCGAATCATAACAAATACCCGTCCCTGACATACCCGGCTGAGAATCAGCATGCAAAGAGACAAATACAATATCTTTCTTACTGTATTTTTTCCCGCCTTTAGCACCGGTTTCTAATTTATTTATTATATTGGAAACAGAGTTTTGATCCGATATTGTTTGAGCATGCCCATTAGTTATAATAACGGCATACCCCTTAGAACGCAGTTTGTCAGTTGTACTTTCAGCATAAATATTCATTTTTTCATATTCAAGAAGCGGAGCATATTTACCATTTGCCTTTTTTATAAAACTGTATGAACCGGTATCAAAATAGCCCGTTCTTGAACTATAACCGCCATGCCCTGGATTAAGAATAACAACTTTTCCGTTTGGGGTAGTAGTCGGGGCTAAAAGCTCTGTTTCTGCAGTAACAATTTTTTCATTACTTACCACAGGTGCAGGAATTCTTTTAAGCGGTGATAAATCTAATTTGTCATCACTGTATGAAATATTATTGTCCTTGCAATATTGCTTAAAATTCTCACCAGCTTCATTTTGTGCTGACTTTATAGCATCTTTTTGGAGTTGTTTTGCGGTGTAAACACCACTTTTTTTAGTCAACTTAATCTTTGTATCAGGGTTTGTGGCAACCGGAGAATAGTTATTTGTAATTACCTGAGCTTGTGTTACTTCCTTTGATAACATTTCGTCAATCATTGCATCAAGCTTTTCTGTATTCACCATACCAAAAGAGTCAAATTGTTTATCGAGTTCTTGGACAAAAGCTTTTCTATTTTCAGCCGGAATAAATTTTTCTTCAGCAAGAGCATCATAAATATGCATAACAGCATCTTTTCTGGCACTTTGCTTGCTTGTTATTTCACTGGTAATTCTATTTATCAGAGAACGGCCATCATTGGCATCAGCATATTCTTTTAAAACTGCAGATACATTCTTAGGATTTATCTCCCGTAACATATCATCAAAAGGCTTTTTACCGACAGCGCCCCATTTATCATTAGCCTCATATTCAAGTTTATCTGCAATTTCTTTTGGAGTAAACGAAGAACCCCATTGAGCATTATTAATTGGTACTGCACCAAGTAAAACGCCACCAGCGGCACCACTAAACAATTCATCATCAGGTGAAAGAGCTTTTGAAAGTTCTTTAACCGGAGGAGCAGACGGGGCAGTTTGTTTTTTCTGCTTAGCACTATCCAATTTATAAGGTTTTACATAAAATTCTTCATCCTTTTTGGCTTTATATTCGTTATAAGGCTTTGGAATTTTATTAAGCTTACAAAATTCTTCAATAGACATGTTATATTTTCTTGCAAGGGCGTATATTCCTTTTCCTTGCGGTACCGTATCCATAGGAAGAGGAATTTTAGTACCTTTTTTAATAACATTACTCTTCAAACCCGTCCATTTCATAAATTCTTCATCACTCATACCTAACATTTTTGCATAATGAGAAACTGTTGTATCCTTAGCAGGGATAATAAATTTTGGACGTTCATTTTTATTCTTATTAAGAGAATAATTTTGTCTTTGAACTTTAAGAGTTTCAGGTACAAAATTTTGACTCATGGTAATTCCCTCATAAATCTTCTACACAAAATTGTGTATCGGCCATAAAAATACAAAACTTTAAAAATAATTAAAAAATTGATAAAAAAATTTACATTAATACTTTTCTGATGTATTATGTTGCAGGAAAATAAATCACAGATAATAGTTTATAAATTATAATGTTAGCACCAATATCCAACAATTACCCCGATAAAACATTTAAAAGTTTTGGCTTTAAGCCAAAAAATGATCATTTCTTTTCTATTCCCCAATACAAACCTCTAAATAATACCGAAAAGCTTTCTATAGGAATAGGAACACTTATTGGAACAGCTATTCCCTTAATGCAATTTTGTAAAAAACAAAAACTACCAATAACAAAACTTAAATATTCAGAAAAAGAAATGATTTTATTAAGTACAGGCTCAATTACCGGAGGAGTAATAGGCGGGATTATTTCAGACAGGAAAGTAGAACCTAAATACAAAATCCATGAAGGTATATTCCAATTTTTTAATGCAGTAGTACCTACTCTTTTAATCAAACCAATATTAAAAACATGCGAATCATTTAAACCATTAAATAATAACAAAGTAAAAGCAGGAGCAATTTTAGGCGGCATCTTTGGAGGGATGCTTTTAGGAGCTGAAATTTCTAATAGAATAAACAGAACAAACAAACCAAATAATAAAAGAAAAGTAAAATTTACAGATACAATAGCCAATATTGATGTTCTTTCAGGAGCTTTAATAATGGCTAATTTCCCACTTATAGGGAAATTAGGAATAGAAAAACTTTTACCACTATTTTATATGTGGACAGGCTACGAATCAGGAAAAATTAGACATTAATTATTCAAGAACAACCTGAAAAGTAGCTGCATATATAAATCAAATATGACTTTTTGTAACCTGATATTTGGCTTTATTTAGCGCGATTCAAGCCAATTTTCATAAAAAGAAATTACCTATGCTTTTTCAGTGAGTTCAGTGAATACAAAACCAGAAGTTTTATCATAAGAAATAGTATATCTTTTGTTAGGCTCAACATCTACTTCAATTTTTTGAGGATCATAAGTTGTTCTAACCGATTTATAAATAATCCCTGGTCTTACTTTTTCATATTGCAATTCCAATATTGTTTTTCCAGGTAACAAATGATAAGCCTTTTGTCCCCAGCCTTCCACAGTTTGCATTGGAGCCTCACCATTAATTGTAAGAACATAAATAGTATGATTAAATCCTAATGGATTCCATTGACAGTCTTTTATAAGCAAAACTGAAGCATCCGGATGTTCTTCTAAATATTTCTTTTTATATCCGTTGTGCACTTTCATTGCAATTGCAGAATATAAAAAACCTACTAAACAAATACCACCTACCAATAAAATATACTGCATCATATTTCCATACTCCTTTCCTAACTATTTTTTTATGGTTGCTACTTTTATTGCCGGATCATTATCTACTTTTGCACCCAAATCCATTAATAATTGCTCATAATCTTCACCTTTAAAATTAGACAAATCAATGGAATCTTCTTTTCCGTTTTCTTTACTTACATAATAAATATCCTGATCTTCTGCATTTTTTGTTTTGCTGTATTTGGAATATTCAGACCAGTAATAATTATCAATCTCAAAAGACTTAATTACTTTATTAAATCGTTTAACTAACATTTTTCTATCTTCTGTCAGGGTTATTGAAATAAAATCAACGTAAAAAATTTTATAAAAGAAAAGCACAAAAACTACAATTGCACCAATAACTGCAAATAAAAAGCTGTGCGTAAATTTACCGACAAGATTGTATATAAACCATGTTGCACAAAGTCCTAAGACTGTTTCAAACATCATTGTCGTAAATTTTGGTTTATACTCTTTCATTAAACTAACACCTCCGATAATTTTATAGCAAAATAATTTGTACTTTTAATTAAAAGCTTTTTGAAAATAGATTCCAAGAATGTTTCAAGATTGTACAAACAAAAGTCTTGTATCCTAATATTTGAATATAAAATTTTAATATTGTTGTTTAAGCGATTTTGCCCCATTAACAATCCTAAAAATTAACATCAAAACACCATGTAGTATATTCATTTATCCTACAATAAAAATATCAAAAGTAAATATAGCTATGAAAATTGTTAAAAAAATGTTTGCTCGGCTTCAGGACTCAGATATTTTCCATTTTCTTTTGCCCGGCTGATTAGACCCTGTAAGTACTTAATTAAAGGATAAGAGCCTGAATGCTCGTTTCTGATTTTATTAAATATAATATACTCTTTATTTTCAACTGTCGTCTTTGTTATATTTTCCAGACTTCTGATAAAATCCTTAGCTGATGAGGAAACTACATCTTTATTATGATTATCTTTTAATAACGATATATTATATTTGTCGCCAAATATTTCATTGAATAAACGTAATGAATACATTCTGCCCTTTTTGGTATCTTGCGACATGATATCAACAATAGTAGTTGGTTCTCCCATATTTTTTAATTTTTGTGAAATCTCTGCCAGTTTTGCAGGTGCGTTTTTTAACTCATAAGTCGCACGCCATCCGAGTCTTGCTCCAAATTGCGGATTATAATTATTATAACTTTGATTATTTGTTATCTTCATACGTTTGGATTAAAACATGTAAAAAAATATTATTGCTTAATGTTTTACGTTTCTTTACATAAGAATAAATATTTATAACAAAAATATGCCGCGTCTCGGAATCGAACCAAGGACACAGGGATTTTCAGTCCCTTGCTCTACCAACTGAGCTAACGCGGCATATTATTTAATTGTAAATCTTTAAAACAAGAGGCAATGTAAATATTCTTTTGGAGTAAATGGATATAAATATTTAATTGCCACGTTTTTTATTATACAGGCTGAAAATTTTCAGTCAAGAAGTTTTTTAAGAAGCACTCGGAGCGACA
>CALUVX010000092.1 GCA_944324295.1 Candidatus Gastranaerophilales bacterium | reverse complement strand
AATCAAGTATGGGTTAACAAAACATAATAAATATTATGGGTATCCATCCCTCTTTCGGGATAGGATTTTATTATGCGGGAACTATGCGTCCCCGCACCCCGCACCTAGTCTTCTTTCTCTTTGTTGCGATGCAAAGAGAAAGAAGACTGGACAAGAAAGAGAAACACGCTGGCCGTTTTATTACTGCTAAACTCAACCTGAAACGAGTGAACTCGCTATATGACATTTTTGAACTTGTTACAAAATCTAATCTTTTTTACCGCTCAAACAGCACTCGTTCTGTTGTTGTTTCGTTAAGCAGTAATTGTTGAAAATATTTCGTGCGCTTTGCGCACAGATATTAGCTTGCCCTCCTGCCCTCTTATCCTCTTACCCTCGTATCATCTTCTCTTAAAGAGAAGATGATACCCATAATATTTATTATGTGAAATATAAATATTTCCTTAAGGAATATCAATTTTTTTTTGTCTATGTTAGTATAAATTATAAGAATTACCAGAACGGAGAGGAAAATTTTATAATGCTAAGTTTTTTATTGAAGATGTTGGGAGACCCTAACGAAAAAAAAGTTAAAAGTATAATGGGGATTATCGATCATATTAATGCTTTGGAACCTCAATTTGAACAGTTGACAGATGATGAGTTAAGAGCCAAAACAGATGAATTTAGAGAAATTCTTGCGAAACGCCCGACATCAAATGATTTTAAAACAGATAGAAAACTTGAAAAAGAAGCTCTGGATAAAATTCTTCCCGAAGCTTTTGCTACCGTGAGAGAAGCGGGTAAGCGTGTTTTGAATATGCGTCATTTTGATGTTCAGCTAATCGGCGGTTACTTCCTTCATAACGGACATATTGCTGAGATGCGTACGGGTGAAGGTAAAACTCTTGTTGCGACTCTACCTGCATATTTGAATGCTTTAACAGGTAAAGGTGTCCATGTAATTACCGTAAACGATTATCTAGCAAAACGTGATAGCGAATGGATGGGTAAGATTTATAAATTTTTGGGACTTTCTGTTGGTGTAATTCTTTCAGGAGGAAGAACCGCAGAAGATTTTGCCGCTAAAAAAGCAGCTTATGACTGTGATATTACTTACGGTACAAATAATGAATTCGGTTTTGATTATTTACGCGATAATATGGCATCAAGTCTTGATATGCTTGTTCAAAGGCCTTATAATTACGCTATTATTGATGAAGTTGACAGTATCTTGATTGATGAAGCAAGAACCCCTTTGATTATTAGCGGACGTCTTGAAAAATCAGCAGAAACTTACCAATTAATGGCAAAAGTTGCCCCTCAGCTGGAAAAAGTTAAAGATTACGAGGTTGATGAAAAAAATAAAAATATCATCCTGACAGAAGACGGTATTGACAGGGCTCAGGAAATCATCGGCGTTAAAGATTTGTTCGATATTAATACCCAGTATGCGCATCATCTTTTGCAAGCTTTGAAAGCTAAAGAATTGTTTGTACGTGATACGGATTATGTTGTTAAAAACGGGGAAGTTGTAATTGTTGACGAGTTTACCGGGCGTTTAATGGAAGGCAGACGCTGGTCTGACGGGCTGCATCAGGCTATAGAAGCTAAAGAGGGTGTAAAAATTCAGGATGAAACTCAAACCCTTGCAAGTATTACATTCCAGAATTTATTCAGACTTTATCCGAAACTTGCGGGTATGACCGGTACAGCAATGACAGAAGAGGCTGAATTCGGTAAAATCTATAACCTTGAAGTTACAACAATTCCGACAAATAAACCGGATATCAGAATTAACTATCCTGATGTCATTTATAAGACAGAACGTGCAAAATTCAATGCTGTTGTTGAAGATATTATAAGAATGCACGAAATAGGACGTCCCGTTCTTGTTGGTACAATCAGTATTGAAAAATCGGAATATGTTTCAGCATTATTAAAGAAAAGAGGAATACCCCACCATGTATTGAATGCTAAGCATCACGAAAAAGAAGCTTATATTATCGCACAGGCAGGTCGTGTTGGTGCTGTTACTATTGCAACCAACATGGCGGGCCGCGGAACAGATATATTATTAGGCGGTAATGCGGAATTTCTTGCAAAAGATATGCTGGATAGTAAGGGAATTACTCCTGAAAGTCCGAATTATGAAGCAGAAAAGGAAAAGGCTTTGAAAGAAGCCCGTTCTATAACTGAAACAGAGCACGCAAAAGTTGTGGAAGTCGGCGGACTGCACGTTATTGGTACAGAACGTCATGAATCAAGACGTATTGACAATCAGTTGAGAGGTCGTGCTGCTCGTCAGGGGGATCCCGGTTCTACAAGATTTTTCTTATCTCTTGAAGATAACTTAATGAGGATATTTGGCGGAGAAAAGATTACTGCTTTGATGAATATGCTTAATGTTGAAGAGGATATTGCAATAGAAAATACTCTTATTACAAAACAAATTCAATCGGCACAGAAAAAGGTTGAAACTTATCACTTTGATATAAGAAAATCCGTTCTTGAATACGATGATGTAATGAATATTCAGCGTGAAAAATTCTATGCACAGAGAAGAAAAGTTCTTGCAGGCAAGAATTTGTCTGAAGATATCTATTATATGATAGAAAAAGAAATTGACAGGCTTTTAAGAAGCTATATTGCACCGGATTTGCATCCGGAAGAATATATTTATGAAGATTTACAGACAATGATAAAAGAACTTCATTCAATTATTCCGCAGTTGTCATCAGTGCAGGTTTCTGATGTTCAAAACTTGAGATTTGAACCTATTTACGATAAATTGAAAACTCTTGCAATTGATGCTTACAGACAGCATGAAGAAGAAGTTATCAATTTTTATAATCAGGTTATATCTCAATACGATCCGACAGCAGAACCACAGGTTGCATTCAGTGATAATAATGTTATAAAAAATCAAAAAAAAGATATTTTACTCCGTGTTGTAGATAACAAATGGATTGACCACCTTCATAACATTGATATGTTAAGAGACGGTATAGGACTTCGGGCTTACGGTCAAAAAGACCCGTTAATTGAATACAAACGAGAAGCTTATGATTTGTTTAACAAAATGATGTATGAAATTCAGGGTGATACGGTAAAACACCTGTTCAGAACGAAATTTGGCATACAAGTCATCGGTCCAGATAATGAAGATGTGGCGTAAAAATAAAACTTGAAAATTTAAAGGAAACAGGTTATAATAAAAATAACCTGTTTTTTATATATAAGAAAGGAGCAAAGTATGGAGAGAGTATTAAGAACCGTAAAATCGGGGGGGGGGCGAATCTAAGCTCCTATAAAGGTTTTACACTCGCTGAAGTTTTAATAACTTTGGGTATAATAGGTGTTGTTGCTGCGATGACAATGCCATCTTTAGTTGGTAATTATAAAAGAATTCAAACAGTAAATCAGTTAAAAAAAGCGTATTCGGAAATAAATCAGGCGATAAGAATTTCTGAAGCAAAATATGATACAATTGACAGCTGGGATTTTTCAGATTTTTCGGATGCCCAGGATAGGGGAAATTATTTTGCACAAAATTATATATTTCCTAATATAATAAAAGTCATTCAAAGCTGTTTCCCTTCTTCAAATAAATGCTGGGCAGATGATGTATATTCTTTAGACGGTTTAAAATCAAGTTTATGCCAAAATTCTCATACTGGACGTAATTCTTTTATTACAGCATCGGGTTATTCCGTTTATTATTGGCTTCATTCTACCGGTAACGGGGGTTGGTTTATTATTGATATAAATGGACTAAAAGGGCCCAATATGCTGGGAAAAGATGTTTTTGTATTTATTATGAGCTGGGGTAGTCGCGGGCCTGCAGCAGCAGCTGATACTTGTCTTGTATATAAGCTTGGTATTTTACCTTACGGTTTGCATTGCCAATCTCTAACTCCATCAAGGGATGAACTGGCTGATGGAAGCTTTCAGTTTGGTGGGACGGGTAGTGAGTTTAACTGTAAAAAAGGGCTTAACAGTAGTTCCGGCGGTGGTTATTGTGCTGCAATGATTATGGCTGATGGTTGGCGTATGGCTAAAGATTATCCCTGGTAAGAAAATATTTTTGTTCGTGGTATAATCTTTTTAGTTAAGAGATTATATAAGGGATTTTTATAAATGCTTAGAACAGGAATTGTAGGATTACCGAATGTTGGAAAGTCAACTTTATTTAATGCGTTAACAAGTGCTAAAAATGCGCAAAGTGCAAATTATCCGTTTTGTACAATTGAGCCTAATGTCGGGGTTGTCAACGTGCCTGATGAACGGCTTGAAATTCTTGCAAAACTTTGTAAAACAGATGTGATTATTCCGACAGCTATTGAATTTGTTGACATTGCTGGTCTTGTGAAAGGGGCAAGCAAGGGCGAGGGACTCGGTAATCAATTCTTGCATAATATTAGAGAAGTTGATGCAATAATTCAGGTTGTGAGATGTTTTGATGATCCTAATACTATTCATGTATCAGGAAAAGTAGACCCGCTTGATGATATTGAAATTATAAACACAGAGCTTGCGTTGGCTGATATGGCATCTGTTGAAAAACAGATTGCAAAAGTTTCCAAAACCGCAAAATCCGGTGATAAAAATGCAGTGCTTTTACTTTCAGTTCTTGAAAAGATGCAGAAACTTCTTGAAGATGCTTCATTTATAAATGTAAAAGAACATTTTAACGAAGATGAAATTCCTGTAGTAAAACAGCTTAATCTGATGTCTACAAAACCCGTAATTTATGCGGCAAATGTTTCGGAATATGACTTGAAGGACGGCAATGCATACACTGAAAAGGTCAAAGAATATGCTTCAAAACATAATGCGGAGGTTGTTTTATTTTCTGCAAAAATTGAAGAAGAACTTGCCGAACTTGGTGAAGTTGAAGCAAAAGAGTATTTGAAAGAACTCGGAGTTGAGGATAGCGGAATAAACAGGATGATTAAGTCTGTTTATAAGCTTTTAAATTTAAGAACATTTATAACTGCCGGCGAAAAAGAAGTTCATGCCTGGACAATTCCTGCCGGTGCTAAAGCTCCGCAGGCTGCCGGTGTTATACATACTGATTTTGAAAAAGGTTTTATCAGGGCAGAAATTACACCTTATGAAGAATTTGTTAAAAACGGTTCTTATAATGCTTGTAAAGAAAAGGGTGTTACCCGTCTTGAAGGTAAGGATTATGTTGTACAAGACGGCGATTTGGTACATTTTAGATTTTCAGTTTAATTTATAGCCGTGTTCGGTAATTTATACTTTTAAATTTTTAATCTTTAATTAATTTATGATGATAGATGATATTACGGATAACTTAAAAGAATTTTTTAATACTAACAGAACAAAAGATATTAATTTTAGACTGAAACAGTTAAAAGCATTACGTGAAAAAATAAAACAGTACGAACCTGAAATAACTCAGGCTTTGCGAGATGATTTAAGAAAATCAGACTTTGAAATATACACAACGGAAATCGGTTTTATTCTCAAAGAGATTGATTATGCGATAAAACACTTAAAAAAATGGGCTAAGACAGAACGCGTCTCAACTCCTGTATATTTGAAACCTTCTAACGGTTATATTATAAAAGAACCTTACGGGGTTGCTTTGATAATAGTACCTTTCAACTATCCGTTTCAGCTTGCTTTTGTTCCTTTAATAGGTGCAATAGCAGCCGGAAACTGTGCCTTTATAAAACCTTCCAAAAGAACTCCGGCATGTGCTAAAGTAATGTGTAAAATAATTGAGCAAACTTTTAGCGAAAATTATGTGAAATGTATTATGCCTTCGCAAATTCCGTCATCGGAAATTTTAGAGGGTAATTTTGATTATATATTTTTTACCGGAAGCACACAGACAGGTAAACTTGTTGCACAAGCCGCCGCATCAAAACTTATTCCATACACATTGGAACTCGGAGGTAAA
>CALUVX010000091.1 GCA_944324295.1 Candidatus Gastranaerophilales bacterium | reverse complement strand
ACAGTTACCAAATCACAGCAGTAATAATTTGCAACCCATTCAAGAAGTTTTAAATAATCAATTGAAAAAAGCGGGGTTTCATCAAGAATTTTGCTGATTTTTTTAACCTTAAAATCCCCGGGTAAATAATCGGAAAATCCGACACAAAAAGCATTAATCAGCCCTTGCCTGCCAAAAGGGACAAGCAAAGCTTGTCCGATTTGAATTTTATCTTTCATTTCTTCAGGAATTAAATAGCTAAATGTTTTAACCCCGAGACCTTTGATATTTACAAGTGCTGATGCATATTTTGGTGAAGATTGAAGAGTTAAGAGTGGATTTTGCTCATTATCAGTTAAATTTTTAACCATATTAAATTCCCTTAAAATTTACTTTCACTTAACCACTCACATTTTTATACTTCACTTCTAGACTTCTTCAGCCATAAATTCCTTACGTGCTTCCTGAATAGCTTCTTCTAACAAATCAAGCTGTTCCGGAGTGAAAGTTACACCTTTTTTAGTCGGAAGCCAAGATGAACCGCCGTCTGTTGTGTAAAATATTCTCATATTTAAATAGCTTTTTCCTTTGTATTCGCTTATCGAAATTTGTAACTGTTCTGTGTCGCTTCTTTCAATTGCTGCTAAAAGTTTTGCATCTGCCATTGTTTTCTCTCCTTATTATTATGTGAAAAGTGAAGCGTAAAAGTAATACTTTTCACTCTTCACGCTTCACTTTTATTTTATCACAGAAAATTTTTTTTTATGATAGAGTTAAAATATATTTATATATTTTGAAACTTTATGTCTGTAATTGTCATTCTGAAATTGTTTCAGAATCTGATTGAGCTCCTGAAATAAATTCAGGATGACAGAGAACGGCGAAACAAAACTAAGGAGAAAATCTATGATAAAAGTTGCAGTATGCGGAGCTTTAGGTAAAATGGGAAAAGAAGTTGTTCAGGCTGTTACCGATTGCCCTGATACAGAACTTATTGCTCAGATTGATATAGCCGGAGCGGAATTTAAAACAATAGAAGAAGCTCATAAAACCTGTATAATTGATGTTTTAATAGATTTTACACAGCCCAAATCAATTTTTGAAAATGCAAAATACTGCCTTAATAACGGAATAAAACTTGTTATCGGGACTACAGGTTTATCAGATAAACAGATTGACGAGTTAAAAAGCTTATCAAAAGAAAAAAATACAGGCTGTCTTATTGCTCCGAATTTTTCAACAGGAGCAGTATTAATGATGATGTTTGCGCGTCAGGCCGCCAAATATTTCGATAACGCCGAAATTATTGAACTTCATCATAACCAGAAAAAAGATGCTCCTTCAGGGACTTCAATCAAAACTGCCGCTATGATGGCAGAGGTTAAAGAGGAGTTTACAAAAGGAAACTGTCCTGAAACAGAAACTATTGAAGGGGCAAGGGGCGGCAGCTCTTATTCAAATATCCATATACATTCTATAAGAATGCCGGGTTACATTGCATCACAGGAAGTAATTTTCGGCTCTCCGGGACAAATTATGACAATCAGACATGACTCGATGGATAGAAAATGCTATATGCAGGGTGTTTTACTGGCCGTCAAACATGTATATAAAAACAATGACTTTGTCTACGGGCTTGATAATATAATGTAATTTCGTAATTATCACTTTACATACAAAAAACTAAAATAAATTCGTCATTCTGACCCTACAATATGAGATTCTTCGGACTATGCCCTCAGAATGACAGTTAGGCGAAGAATCGCATTACTGTCAGTACGCTAAGTGATAATTACAATGTAATTTATAGATAATTAAAATGTTGATAAAAGAGGATTTTCTAATCCTCTTTTTTATACTGACTTTGTTAGGTCGTTAATATCAATGTCTAAAGCTTTTGCTATATCAATAATTTTAAGTACAGTCGGATTTTGCCTGCCCGTTTCAATAAAACTTACAGCCGTACGTGAAATATCAACCAATTCGGCAAGCTCTTCCTGAGAAAGCCCCTTTTTCATTCTTTCAAATTTTATATTTAACCCCAGAATCTTTAAGCGCTTATTAGTCATAGCAATATTCTATTAACTTGACAAAAATAAGGCTATAAAATATAATGAACTTATGATAAATATATTTAACAAATATAATATAAATCTAACAAATATTAATTGTAAGAAAGCATTTACATTAGCAGAAGTTTTAATCACTCTCGGGATTATCGGAGTTGTTGCCGCTATGACCTTACCAAATTTAGTTGCAAATTACAGAAGTAAGGTTGCGGTTACCCAATTAAAGAAAATGTATTCGGTTTTGTCAGAGGCCTTGCTATTTACTGTTCAAAGAGACGGCGATTATTCATCATTGAGTGTAATCGGTGATAGCTTAGAAAACGTCGAAAGCTGGTATTACTATGCACTAAAACCTTACTTAAAGATAACACAGGAATGTTTTAATAAAGCAGGATGCTGGGCAGATACAGGTACTAAACTTCTTAACGGGGAAACTCCAAAATACGACAGCGGAAATAAAGGCATAGGCTACGGTATTGTTGTTTTCAATACTATTGATGGTTACTCCGTAAGTGTAGATACTTATAGAGCCGGCTCAGACGGAGAGTTTTGGGGTGCCGGGATTGACAGTGGCGCTTTTATAGTAATTTATGTAAACATTAACGGGAAAAAACTACCTAATGTTATTGGAAAAGATACCTTTGCATTTGTATTTTCCGACAGGGGATTTGTTCCTGCCGGACGAAATAAATCCGATGAAGAAATTAATGCTGATTGCAGTAAAAACGGAGAAGGATATTACTGCTTTGAAAAAATTATGAGAAACGGCTGGGAAATTGATAAAGAAAACTTGTGGTAGTTAAATTTCTTTACATAAACTTAACCTCCTGACTTATTTGTGGTTATAATTTAATACAAAACAGGGAGGGGAAATGAGAAAACCGAACATCGCAATCTTAGGAGCAACAGGAGTTGTCGGAAGAGAAATTATAAAAATTATTGATGAATTAGGAATTGAATTTAACGACATTAAGTTCCTATCAAGCGCAAAGTCAGCGGGCAAAAAGCTTGACTTCCAAGGTAAAACCTACACTGTAGAAGAAGCAAAACCTGCGAGTTTTGACGGCGTAAATATAGTTCTTGCCTCGGCAGGCGCATCAACTTCTAAAATTTTTGCACCTGAAATTGTAAAAAGAGGCGGAGTTATAATAGATAATTCATCCGCTTTCAGAATGGAAAATGATGTTCCGCTTGTTATAGCTAATGTAAATGACGAAGATTTAAGGAGTCATAAAGGAATTATAGCAAATCCGAACTGCTCAACTTCTCAATTAATGCTTGTTTTAAAACCTCTGATAGATAAAAATCCGATGAAAAGGTTGATTGTTTCCACTTATCAGGCAGTTTCAGGCGCAGGGCTTGCTGCAATTAATGAACTTACTGAAAATACAAAAGCTAAGCTTGAGGGAAAAATGTTTGAAAACAAATGCTTCAAGAAACCGATTGCTTTCAACGTAATTCCTCAAATTGATGTCTTTATGGAAAACGGCTACACAAAAGAAGAAATGAAAGTCGCTAATGAAACAAAGAAAATTCTTCATCTTCCTTCTGACTTGCCGATTTCATGTACCGCAGCCCGGGTTCCGGTTTACAACGGCCATTCTGAAGCTGTAGATATTGAATTTGAAAACGAAATTACTCCCGATGAAGTTCGCAAAATATTAAAAAATTCATTTGGAGTACAAGTGATAGATAATCGCGAGAATTTTGAATACCCCACAACTTATGATGCTTCAGGCGTTGACCCTGTGTTTGTCGGACGTATAAGAAAAAATCTCGCATTCAAAAACGGAATTTCTTTATGGTGTGTTGCAGATAATTTACGAATAGGTGCAGCACTCAACACTGTCAGAATTTGTCAAAAACTAATAGAAATGGAGTTATACTAAAATGAAAATAGCAAAATTAACAATTACCCCTTTGTCTAAAGGCTGGCCGGAAACAGTTATTAAAAACCCCACATCAGAACGCGCCGGAAGGTTGATTAATGACAGATTAAATTCAGGTTTTCCCGATCATAGCAGACCACCAAAGGCATTGAGGAAAATTCCTAAATTTTTAAAAGGATTTGTAAATCCTGCTACAAAAACAGGGGAACGTAAACTATCAAAAGACATTTAATATACCTGAAATTTAAAATAAAAGACTGTTAAAATAGCCCTTTGTTTTATAAATATTAATTTATTTTAAAATATTAACCAATAGGGTTGTATTCAGAAATTTTTTTTAATGTATAATATATATATTAAAGATATCTTGTTGAGAAGAATAAATTGTATTAACTTTTCTAAGAAAAAAATTTTTTTGGACAAAATATTACATTACCCCTTATTAACAGATATTTTGAGATAATAAATTATAACGGTTACCAAGACGGGAAGGAATTTTATTTAACCGGACTGAAGAAAGGGAAAATTTTTATGAACAGCCAGCAAACAAAACCTGATAAAATATCAAAAGATATCAGAAATGAATCAGCTGAATTAAACGGAATAAAAGTTAATCATCAGGACTACGAAATGCCCCGTTCAACTTTTGAAATGCTTGAACAAACCTGCCAGATTGCCTAAAAACATTCTAATACTTAAAAAACACTCTTTTTTAAGAGTGCTTTTTGTATAAAAACTTAACAATTTGGCAATTCTATATATGTTTTTTCTTTATAGAAGAACAAGGAGAAAAATTATAATGAAGCTTACACCAGACTTTGGCAGAATACCAACCCGTTATGATGACATTCAGAAAGAAATTCAAGAAGCAAAATTCAAAAAATATTATGAGCAAAAAAGTCCAAAAATAAAAGAAGGAACATATAAACTCGGTGAAATTTTGGGAGATGTTCTGGGAAAAGTTCTCGATGAAACGGTTTAATATTACTTTTTGTTAAAACCCTTCTACTTTCTAACCTGTTTTTGGTACAATATATTTTAAGGAAACAGGGATATGTTAGTAAAAAGAGAAGACATCAGAGCTTTAATAGATGTAATTCATCATTCAGGCAAAACAGTAGTAACAACAAACGGCTGTTTTGATATTTTGCATGTAGGACATGTCAGATATCTTGAAAAAACGAAATCTTTTGCAGATTATCTAATTGTTTTGTTAAATTCAGATAAATCCGTGAGGAGCATAAAAGGCCCGTCAAGACCGGTAAATAACGAAAATGACCGCGCAGAAATATTAAGTGCTTTGAGATGTGTAGATTATGTGGTATTATTTGATGAAGATAGTCCTCGTGATCTCTTGGATGAAATGAAACCTGATGTTTACACAAAAGGGGCAGATTACACAATGGAAACTCTTCCCGAAGCTGACATTATGAAAAAAAACGGGACAAGGGTAGAATTTATTGACTTTGTAGAAGGTAAGTCTACTACAAAAACAATAGAAAAAATGCAAGGTGTGTAAGTTTGCCGTAAAGGAAATAAGCTATGAGCGAATATGTTTACATAGTTTTTGATAAACCAAATGAAAATTTAATAATAGGCATAACATCAAATCTTTTAATGCATATGCACGAATTAAAAAATAAAATCAACGAAATTTATAAAAATGAATTCTCAACGGATAAACTTGCCTACTATGAAAAATATGATGAACTTTCCGAAGCTATAATAAGAAAAAAGGAATTAGAAGATTTAAAAAAAGAAGACTTAATATCAATGATAACTCTTAATAATCCAAACTGGGATGATTTGCACAACGCAATCTTAAAAATCTGGTATGACGCTGCAAATCTTCATGAAAAGAATAAAATCATACAACACAAAGGAGAAGATAAATGAAAACCTTTACATTGGAAGAAATCACACAAATTACCGGCGGTATGCTTACAAAAGCAGAAGATGTAAAAATTACACATATTGCACCGCCGCTGCTATCTGATGAAAACACTCTTGCACTTGCACTTGGAGAAGAAGAAATCGCAAACCTTGCAAAATCAAAAGCAAAAGCAGCGCTTGTTCCATTAGGAGTACAAATTGATGGTTTTACAACAATTGAAGTTGAAAGACCAAGGCTTGCAATGATGAAACTGTTAAATCTTTTCTATGTTGCACCAAGAGTTTATAAAGGAGTTCACCCGACAGCAGTGGTTGATGAAACTGCAACACTCGGAGAAAATGTTGAAATAGGTCCGAATGTAGTTATCTCTCACGATGCTGTTATCGGAGATAATACAAAAATCGCCGCAAATTCATATATCGGCGGCAGCGTTAAAGTAGGGAAAAACTGTTTCTTCCATGCCGGTGTAAATGTAGGAGACAGGGTACAAATCGGTAATGACGTAATTCTTCATCACGGAGTGTCTCTTGGAGCCGACGGTTTCAGTTTTGTTACCGAAAATCCGGATAACATTGAACAGGCAAGAAAAGAAGGAGAAATTAAAGAAACAAATACAAAACATGTTATCTTTAAAATTCCATCAATTGGTGCTGTTGTAATAGGCAACAATGTTGAAATCGGTGCAAACACGACAATAGACAGAGGTACAATTGAGAATACAACAATAGGCGATAATACAAAAATTGATGATTTGGTTATGATAGGCCATAACTGCAAAATCGGTGAAGGCTGCCTGATTGTATCACAGGTTGGTATTGCCGGAAGCTGTGTAATCGGCGACAGAGTAGTTATTGCAGGTCAGGCAGGACTTGCAGATCATATTGAAATCGGCTCTGATACAATTATCACGGCAAAAGCAGGTGTTACAAAATCATTCCCTGAAAAATCAATTGTAGTAGGTATTCCTGCTATGCCGAGAAAAGATTTTATCAAACAACTGAAAACAATGAAAGACGCTCAGGAAATCTTTGCAAAATTCAGGAAATATGAACCGCTTTTAAAAGAATTTGAGGAAAACATAAATAATGACCACAATTCTTAAGGAAACATCAATTTCAGGCAACGGTCTGATGAAAAATAAACCGTGCACCGTCAATTTTTTCCCGTCTAAAACAGGAAAAATAAGATATTTTATCAAGGGCGGTGAACCGTTTGAAGCATGTGTTGAAAATGTTCTGGCAACTGATCATTGCGTTGTTTTAGGGAATTCCAAAACAAAAGCAATGCTTACGGAACATTTGACAGCTGCACTTGCATTCTGCGGCATAGACAGCATTGATATATGTATGGATGAAATGGAAGTACCTGCTCTTGACGGAAGCTCTAAAAAGTGGGTAGAACTTTTTGAAAAAGCAGGTATTGAAAAACATCTGTTTGAAAAGCCAAAACACTATACAGTATCAGAGCCGGTTTATTATTTGAACGGAAAAACAAGTCTTGTAATTTTACCGTCAGATGAACTTTACATATCCTATGCAATAAATTATGACCACCCCGATTTGACAAGACGGTGGGTTGCATATAACCTCAAAAACAAACAGGAAATTATTGAAGCAAGGACCTTCGGCTTTTATAAGGATTTGAGGAAATTTCAGATGCTCGGATTTGCTCAGGGAGTAACTATTGAAAATACGTTAGGGCTTCAGGAAAACGGCTACACATCAGAGCTGCGTTCTGATAATGAACCAATAAAACATAAAATTTTGGATCTTATCGGAGATTTATATTTGACAGGGGTAAACCCTTTGAATATGAAATGCCAGATTCTTGTAAAAGAAGCAGGGCATGCTGTTCATATTAAGACGGCAAAAATATTGAAAGATAAGTTAATTGAATGTAAATAAGGAGAAAAATATGACAGAAGAAATTAAAGAAGAAGTACTGCAGTTTGACATAATGCAGATTATGGAAATGATTCCTCACCGCTATCCGTTTTTACTTGTTGACAGGATAACAGAATGTGTTCCGGGTAAATATGCTAAAGGTTACAAGAATATGACAATGAATGAACAATTCTTCCAGGGTCATTTTCCGAATAATCCTATTATGCCCGGAGTTTTGCAGTTGGAG
Source organism: Candidatus Gastranaerophilales bacterium (assembly GCA_944324295.1). Classification (GTDB taxonomy): domain Bacteria; phylum Cyanobacteriota; class Vampirovibrionia; order Gastranaerophilales; family Gastranaerophilaceae; genus Stercorousia. The sequence continues at coordinate 8,680 of CALUVX010000091.1, read as the reverse complement.
GCTTTGGCTCAATGTTCTGCACCTGTATTAATGACAATGCCCGAGTTTAAAGGGAAATTAACACTTTATGCCGGAGTAGACGGTGTAAGATTTAAAAATATCGTAAGACCGGGAGACAGATTTGATATGGAAATTGAACTTACAAAAGTAAAAGGCCCTATCTGTAAAGCTCACGGTATTGGTAAAGTTGACGGCAAAGTATGTGTTGAAGCAGATATGACATTTGCTTTAAAATAATTTAACAAAATAATATATAACCGTTCTTAATTTTATTTCTTATAACATTAAGAACGGTATTTTTTATAGCAAAAAAATTTTTTCACGTTTTTTTATTCTGCAGGAGAAAAAAGTATGAGAATAACAAGCATTACCCCTTATAATTTACAGGCTATACATAATAATAAAGAAATCAATAAACAAAATTTTAACACTTTACCGCAAGTATCCGGAAATCTTCCGACAACTATGCAATATTTGGCATTTACCGGCGGTTACAGTATAAACCTTGCCAAAACAATAGAACGCCTTGACATTCTTGCACAGAAAAAATCAAATCTTTATCCGCCGAATATCAGAGAGTGGGCAGGAATGATTCTTGAGGAAGGTAACAAAAATGGAGAAACTCTTATTGATATTCATAAAAAATTTTATGCCAGCCTAAAAGACTGTTTTTCTATAAAAGAAGTCAAAGAAAAATTTCCGGAATTCAAAGATGTGCTTTCTGAAAATGATGTACAATTCAGTAAAGATACAATTTTTGACAGTATTAAAAAAGGCGAAATGGAATTTTTTGATCCTGAAGAAGATTTGTCGCTTCAACTTTTGAAACTATACTGGGGCGAAGGCTTTTCACTCAATGATTTAAAAAAATATACAAACGGTAAAGATTTATACCATACTATTAAAAAACTAAATATTCCTACAGTAGACAGAGACTACGGGCATATTTTAAAATTATCCGATCCTGATTATAATGAACGCCTTACCCGTGAAATGACAGAAAAACGGATGGCTGCCCTGGATAGAAAAGCACAAATAGAACAGGGAGAACCTGTTTATATTAAACGCGGTCCTCTATCAGAGGAGCATAAACAAAAAATATCCGAGGGTTTAAAAAAATATTATGAAGAAAATCCGGAACGTATTTATGCTATGTCCGAAAGGCAAAAAGAATTTTATCACAACAATCCGGAAAAAGCTGAAGAATTAAGACGAGTATTAAATAAGGCCTGGAATATTTTCGGAGCCGATAAAATAAAAGCCGCTCTTTCCAGTTTTATGAAAAAGCACGGAATAAAAGATTTCAAACCCGATACAAACCCCATCGATTTATCTCAAAAACAATCGGATATTCTAAAACAATTCTGGGGTACAAATGAATGGGCAAGAAAATCTTTTACAAAAAATATGAAATATGCTTGGAAAAAAGTTAAAGAAGAAAATGAAACATTTTTCACCTTGAGATCAACACCAACGCAGTTAACAAGATTTATTGAACAAAAAGCAGGAATGAAACCCGGGACATTGAATAATGATACTATGTTCAATCCTTATACGCACGAAAGTTCAATAGACGAAACTGCTAATGAAATATGTACCAAATATACGGATATTAACGGTATAAATAATGTAATGGCAGACACATACCAGATTGCAGTATTGAATATTGTCGGAACTTTGAAAGATTATAAACCTAAAAAGAAAAATAAAGCTTTTGATGAACTGTTATCCCTTGCAGCATATACAGTTAAAAATAACATTGCAAAGGACGGTAAAAGTTACAAAATTCAATATACAGAAGAAGCACAGCAGGATTTTATATCTTTAGCCGCTTATGCAGCCCAGAGCAAATGCGGAGAACTTGTAAATATAGTAAATAAAGCTCTTGATGATGCTTTTGAACTCGCAAGCGATGTACATCCCGATTTTATATTAAAATAATATAAAAATTTTGTTCTCATCTCTAATTTGTACTATAATTGATTTTATAGTAAAAGAGAGAGAAAACTAAAGCGAACCTCTGTGAGCGACTGCTAAAACTCAAAAAATTCAACAAAAACCAACGAGAGGATAAAAAACGGAGACAAAGCCTCTGACAAAAAAAATAATAAGTAGCACAAAAATCGATGAAGAGGATAAAAAGATGATAGACAAAACCGCAATTATTCATCCGTCTGCAAATATTACAGATGACGCAATTATAGGGCCTTATGTAGTTATAGGTGCAAATGTTACAATCGGCCACAGAACAAGAGTTATATCAAATGCTCATATTGAATTTGCCGAAATCGGAGATGATTGCACAATTTCTCCGTTTGCGACAATAGGTTCTGAACCTCAGGATTTGGGCTATAAAGGCGAGCCGACAAAAGTTGTCATCGGAGACGGGACAATTATAAAAGAAAATGTAACTGTTCACAGAGGCGCTGCCTGCGGTGATTTTACAACAAGAATAGGTAAAAAATGTTTACTTATGGTAGGCTCCCATGTGGCTCACAATTGTGTTCTTGCTGATGAAGTAATTTTGGCAAACCTTGTAACTTTAGGCGGACATGTTCATGTCGGTTTCGGCGCATTTGTCGGAGGAATGAGCGTATTCCACCAAAATATAAGAATAGGTGATATGGCAATCATAAGCGGTTTCTCTGCTTCCCGCCAGGATATTTTGCCTTATTCAAAGGGCGAAGGCAGGCCTCCTGTACCGCGCGGCTTGAATGTAATTGCAATGAAACGCCGCGGTGTTTCTCAGGAAATCAGAACTGCGACAAATGAAGCTTTCAAACTTTTGATTTCAGAAGAATATAACACAACTCAGGCTATCGAAAAAATTAAAGCTGAAATTCCGATGAATGAGTATATTGAAAAAATGATTGAATTTATCCAGACGTCTAAACGCGGAGTTCTTTTAAAAACCCATAAGTCAGGTCATGAATCACTCCAGGATGACTAAAGCGTAACCGCTTTACCCGACACATAAATGCTGTATTAACTTAATTTAATCAGCTAAAGAAAAAGCGTAGCCGCTTTCATTGAGACGATTTTGTATAAAGTGCTTTTATAATATTAAAGTATAACTTATATGCACTCGGATATTTGCGTCATTCTGAACTTGTTTCAGAATCTTGAAACTTATTCACGAAGGAACTAAAAGAAAGGTTAAACCATGCAAAAATCAATCTGGGAAAAATATGCAGAAGTCCTTGTTGATTATTCGACAAATGTTCAAAAAGGCGACCTTGTTCAAATCAGGGCAGCAAGTATTTATGCAAAAGATCTTGTTAAGGCAGTTTATAAACGTGTTATTCAAAAAGGAGCACATCCGATTTTGAGAACATCTTTTGAAGATATGTCAGATATTTTTATTAAATATGCATCTGACGAACAACTTGACTATATTGACCCGATTGTAAAACTTGAGTACGAAAAAATTGATAAATTTATATCAATTGGGGCACCTATGAATACCAAAAATATGGCGCGTGCAGATTTATCAAAACTTGCACGACGTTCAAAAGCATCTCAAGGATTATCAAAACTTTTAATGGAACGGTCGGCAAAAGGAGATGCTTCATGGGTTGTGGCTGATGTTCCGACACATGCACTTGCTCAGGAAGCAAAAATGTCTTTTGATGAATATTCAGAATTTCTCTTTAAATCCTGCTATCTTGATTTAGATGATCCGGTTGCAAAACTTAAAGAACTGGACACAAAACAGACAAAATGGGCAAATTATTTAAACGGTGTGAAAAAATTACGCATTGTCGGCAAAAAAACAGATATAACTTTCAATGTTGAGGGAAGAAAATGGATTAGCTGTTCGGGCCTTAACAACTATCCTGACGGAGAAGTTTTCACATCACCAGTTGAAGATGGGATTAACGGAGAAATATATTTCGACTTTCCGCAAAATTATCGCGGGAATTGCGCAACCGGTGTTCATCTGTGGATTGAAAACGGACAGATAGTAAAGTTTGATGCAGAAACAGGACGTGATTTTCTTGAAGCAATGCTTAATACCGATGAAGGCTCTCATGGCATCGGTGAAATCGCAATTGGTACCAATGATGAAATTCAGGAAATTACAGGTAATATTCTTTTTGATGAAAAAATCGGCGGAGCAATTCACATGGCCGTGGGTGCATCTTACCCAGAAACCGGCGGGAAAAATGTTTCAGGCGTTCACTGGGACATGATTAAAAATATGAAAAATAATTCTCAGATTTACGCCGATGACAAGCTTATTTATGAAAACGGAAAGTTCCTGATATGATAGTAAGAAATTTTACAGACAAAGATGTTGAAGAAGCTTCTAAAATCTCTCATCTTGTATGGGGAGATTTGTATAAAAAAGAAAGCTGTGAGCTTCAAAAACTTATCTATGATTTCACGCTTGAATACTATTATTTGAATAATAGCTTTTCTTTTGCCCTTGATGACAATGGACTAAAAGGGATTGTTTTTGCTTCATCAAAACATGATAAAAATAACAGTGTAGAAAATTTTACAACAAAGGTACAAAGTCTCTCGGATAATGATAAAATTATAGCTCTTAACCTTCTTGATTACGTGGAAACCACAGGCAGAGAAGTTAAAAATATTATGAATGAAGATGATTTAATGATGGGTCTTTTTATCAGTACACAAAAAGGCGGGGGTAAAATGTTACTGGCAAAACTCATTGAAACTGCGAAAGAGAAAGGAATAAAAAATATCTATCTCTGGACTGATACCACATGTGATTTCGACTACTATCAAAAAAATAAATTTACACTTGTTAAAGAATTTAAACGTAATGTAAACAATAAAAAAATAAATACTTTAATCTTTAAAAAAGAAATTTAAAAGGAGTAATTATGGTAAAAATTTCATCTGATATTACATCACCCGTAGCCAAAAGACTTACACAATTAAAATCCGAAATGGTAATATCATCTGTAACAGGAAATTATAAAGCATTTAAAAGTGCAATTAAAGAACATGCAAAATTAGCCGTTGATAATTTTGAATTATCAAAAAACTTAGCTTCCCCCTCAGTTAAAGTACCTTTGTTTTCAAAAATAGGTTTGAAAATGGCCAAAGTATGGGTTTTAAATCTTTTCAGAATAAAAACACCCGAGGAAAAACTCCTGAAAAAGATGGCAAAACAGGAAAAATTAAAGCAGGAAGCTCAAAAATATATAAGTAATATTTAGTTAAAGAATTAACTTAAAACTCAATGTTTCAACAATTGTTTGAATATTGATATTTAATCTATATTCTTTTTTGGCTGTCTCAATTGCTTTTATATCAGCAATCAATTTTACTTTCAAAGGCATATTATCCAAATTTGACTTTAAAAGAGCATCAATATAATTTTGCATTTGTGTAAAAACTTCCAACGGATCAACCATTTTTGTAATATCCAAAATTTTATCATTAAAATCCAGAACTTCATTCCTTTCAAGTTCAAGATATCCGTCCATTGCATCTTTTACTAATGAAAAATCTCTAGCCTCATCTTTCATTGACGGAACATAAAAACACTGTGCACGTGAAACAACCGTTGTTATCATATCCGATTTATCTTTTGTTAAAAATATAAATGTAGTATTTGAAGGCGGTTCTTCAAAAGTTTTTAAAAGCGCATTAGCCGCATCAGCCTGAAAATTTAATTGATTAAGTCCCTGTATATTTCCTTCTTTGTCCCTGTCGCAAAAAATCAAAACTCTATGATAATCTGATGTTACAAGCAAATCATTTTTTATCATTCTTGCCTGATCAATTGAAATAACCGTTTTTGAAGTATCATCAGAAGGTTTGTTATCAACTTTTGAAATAGTCAAAACAGCAGGATGATTATTTTCCCTTATCCATTTACAATTAAGACACTGACAATTATTACTGTGGTCGCCTGTACAATTAAGCATTCTTGCAATCTCAAGCGCCAGGTCATACTGAGCCTGAATATCGGAACCATAAAACAAAATACAATGTGAAATTTGTCTGTTTTGTGATGATATTCCGTTGTTAAAATATTTCATTAAGAATGGATATTGTTCTTTTAAATTCATTTGTTTATCCTTATGTTAGGAGGTAAGAAGTTCAACATAAAAAAGGCGACTTTTACAAAAGTCTTTTGGTACGAAGCACCGATAACAGCTTACCCTCCAGACCTCTTGCCTTCTTAGCTTCTAAATAACGCATTTTCCACCTCTTTTTCAACATCGAGTGCAAGTCCGGATTTAATCCTGTATTCCGCATCGGTTAAATTTTCTTTTAGCCTAACTAAATCTTTTAAATTATTTTTTTTGAGTTTCTGCAAAGTTAACTTAACGACATATTCGTGCATTCCAGTCATTCTTGAAAGTTCCATAGGGGTAGCACTTTGAGATTTTGCCTTAAGAATTATCCAGCGTCTGAGCATAGTCTGCAATGTTGACAAAATTTCAAGCGGATATCTTGTATCAAGAAGTTTTCTGTATTCAAGAAGAGCCTTGTCCCTTTCGTTTTCCATTAAAAAATCAGAAAATGCAAACAAATCTTCATTAGAAATACAAATTTCCCTGACCATATCAGCCGTAACAGTATCATTCGGATATGCAAAAAGCTTTAGTTTATCAAGTTCTCCATCAATCTGCCTTAAATTGTTTCCTATTTGTGAAATTATAGCAGTCAGTGCATTTTTATCAAGTTTTATCCCTTTAGATTTTCCCTGTTTTATAATCCAGTTTTCAAGCTCTGCAGTTTTGTATGTTGGAATTACGCTGCATTCAACTGCGTTATATTTTTTCAAAATTTTAAATAACTTTTTACGGCTGTCCAGTTTTTTACCTTCATTTCTCGGAAGCTGCGCAACAAAAACTATGTCAAGATTTTCGTTATTATTTTCAAGTGCGCTTTCAATTTCTTTAATCTCTTTATCTTCAAAAGTTTTTGAAAAATAATCAAGACAATTAATTACAATAAGCATTTTACCAAACATCATAGGCTGTGAACGCAGAATTGAAATTAAATCGGGAAATTTCGGATTGTCATAAGTTTTAAAAGACATTTCAAGAAAATTTTTATCGAGTCCTTTTTTCAGTTTGCCGATTTCCTGCTCAATATTGTAATCTTCTTCACCATATAAAAAGTAAACAGCCATAATAAATTATTAGCAAAAACAAATTTAATATTCAAATCACCACGGATAATTATCACTTATTTGCCAGCCGTTTTGAATAATTACCTTTGCACAGGCATAACCGCCTTTGGCCGCATTTTTATTACACATGTGTAAAGTTGGTGCCAAACATTCGTCATCTACACAAGAACCGGATGGAGATAAACCATTTGTCCTATTAATCCAAAATGAGAATAAATCTTTACCTAACATATTTGGTCTTCTATAACCGTTAATATCAATCATAACCGTTCGATAACTCCCGTCATCCGGTGTCCAAGAATCAACAAATATTATAGTTCCGTCCGCTAATTTTCTCACAGAAGTATCCGTTCCATTTGCACTAAATTCCGTAATTGTTTGACCGTTAAGATACTTATAATTGATTAATGTGTTAATGTCTCTGCCAGATGTTTTGCCTATATTTTTCAGAAACGGAGTTATATATTTTTCCATAAAAGTATCTGAAGGCAAAGTTAAGTCCCAATATTCTATTTCACCATTTTCATTCTCTGAGAGTTTTACAGCCTGGGCAAGCTGTGAATAAGCTTTTTTTAATCTTGTTACGGTTGCCTGTTTTTGATAATTCGCTATTAATGCGGGCATTGTCAAAGCTGCAACCACACCGATAATTCCCAAAGTTATCAAGACCTCTGCTAAAGTAAATGCAGAATTTTTCATATTTTTACTACTATACTGATGTATCATATCATTATTATACATTAATATATCACTAATGTCAATTTAAACTGATATAAAAAATCATCACGTTATTTGTTTAAACAGTGTATATATAATTATTATGGAAAGCATAAAGAACTTATTCGGAAAAAGGATTAAAGAGTTAAGGAAAGAACGTTCTCTCACACAGGAAAAACTTGCGGAGCTTATAGGGATTGATACCAGAAATTTGATAAAAATTGAAAATGGACAGACGTTTCCCCGTGTCAATACACTTGATAAACTCATTGAAGTTTTTGATATAACACCGGATGAAATCCTAAAAACAGACCATTTAAAAGATACCGAATATTTGAAAAGAAAAATAATAGACAAGCTTAACAGTGATGAAAAGCTTGTCCGATTAATTTATAAAATGCTTTTTTAAGTCAATAAATAAATTTTATTTTTTCTTTCTAACTTTCTATCAGCAAGCTTGCACCGATAACTCCTGCATTATTACCGAGTTCTGCAGGCACAACCTCGACAACAGAACCTGCAACTTTCATTGCACGTTTCAAAAGAGTTTCTTTTAATGGCTGCATCAAGAAATCTCCTGCAGCTGCAACACCGCCGCCTACAATAATTTTTTCGGGATTAAGAAGGTTTACGACACTTGCCATACCTATTCCGATGTATTCACCCATTATTGTGAAAATTCTTTGTGCAACAGGATCGCCTGCCTTTGCAGCTTCACAAACTATATAAGGAGTAATAGCTCCGCCTTCGGCCATTTCCCTAAATTTTGCAGATTTTCCGCCTCTGATATAATCATTTGCCATAGCAACAATCGAAGGTCCTGATGCGAAAGCTTCCAAA